>NZ_FNHB01000008.1 GCF_900104455.1 Dendrosporobacter quercicolus | reverse complement strand
CCTCTGTGGTTAACACATCACTCCGCGACTGTCCGGCAGGCGGCCGCATTCATGGCGGCGGCTTCCGCCAGGAGCGGCTTGAGGAAATGGCCGGTATAAGACTTAGCGGCGGCTGCGATTTGCTCCGGGGTGCCCTGAGCGACCAGCGTACCGCCGCGCAAGCCCCCTTCCGGGCCAAGATCGATGAGGTAATCAGCCGTCTTGATAACGTCCAGATTATGCTCAATCACAACAATACTGTCGCCGCCGTCAACCAGCCGCTGCAACACCTCCAGCAGGCGGTGAATGTCAGCGGTATGCAATCCGGTTGTGGGCTCATCCAGAATATATAAGGTCTTGCCGGTACTGCGGCGGGCCAGCTCAGTGGCCAGCTTAACCCGCTGGGCCTCCCCGCCGCTGAGCGTTGTGGCCGGCTGACCCAGTTTAATATAGCCCAGGCCGACGTCCTGCAAAATCTGCAGCTTACGGTGCACTTTGGGAATGTTCCGGAAGAAATCCACCGCCTCGTCAACCACCATATCCAGCACCTGGGCAATGCTCTTGCCTTTATAACGCACTTCCAGCGTTTCCCGGTTATAGCGGGCCCCTTTGCAAACCTCGCAGGGCACATAGACATCGGGCAGAAAATGCATTTCAATTTTAATAATACCATCACCGCGGCAGGCTTCACAACGCCCGCCTTTCACATTAAAGCTGAACCGTCCCGGTTTATAGCCCCGCATTTTGGCTTCCGGCGTTTGACTATACACCTCGCGGATGGCATCAAATAAGCTGGTATAGGTGGCAGGATTGGAGCGCGGCGTCCGGCCAATCGGCGACTGATCAATCTCAATAATTTTATCAATATGCTCGGCGCCGCGGATTTCCTTATGCTCGCCCGGTCTGGTCCGGCTTTTGTAAATCCGGCTGGCCAGGCCTTTATATAAGATTTCATTTACCAGCGTGCTCTTGCCGGAACCGGATACACCGGTAACAGCAGTAAACACGCCAAGCGGAAACTTAACGGTTAAATTTTTCAAATTGTTTTCCCTGGCGCCGATCACTTCCAGCCACTTTCCATTTGGTTTGCGGCGGACGGCCGGTACCGGAATAAAGCGCCGGCGGCTGAGATACTGCCCGGTGATCGAAGCTGGATTGGCTTTAATCTGTTCGACCGTTCCCTGGGCCACAACCTGTCCGCCGCCCGCTCCGGCTTCGGGACCAATGTCGATGATGTGGTCGGCCGCATACATCGTATCTTCATCATGCTCCACAATGAGCAGCGTATTGCCCACATCCCGCAGATGCTTAAGCGTTGCCAGCAGCCGGTTATTGTCCCGCTGGTGCAGGCCGATACTGGGCTCATCCAGAATGTATAATACACCGACCAGCCCGGACCCGATCTGGGTAGCAAGCCTGATACGCTGCGCCTCGCCGCCGCTAAGGGTGCCGGCGGTGCGGTCCAGCGTCAGATAATCCAGGCCGACATCCAGTAAAAAGCCCAGCCGGGCATTGATTTCCTTTAATATCTGGTAGGCAATTTTCTGCTCGCGTTCCGTAAGTTCCAGACCGGCAAAAAACTGCCGGCCTTCGGCAATTGTCAGCGTGGTAACCTCATAGATATTTTTGCCGCCAATCTTTACGGCCAGCGTTTCCGGCTTAAGCCGCGCTCCTTTGCAAGCCGGGCAGGGTTTGGTGCTCATGTATTCTTCGTATTCTTCCCGGGACCAGTCTGAACTGGTTTCCCGGTACCGCCGGTTTAATAGCGGCATAATGCCTTCGAACACTGCATGGTACATCTTGTTTTCACCATACATATTTTCATACCGGAAGCTGAATTTTTCCTCCCCTGAGCCATACATAATGATATCTTTTACGTTATCCGGCAATTCATTCCAGCTGCTGTACAGCGAAAAGCCATAACGCTCCAGTACCGCTTCCAGCTGACACATAGTATAAGAATTGGTATTCTTGCTGAAAGGAGCCAGCAGGCCGTCAATGAATGATTTGCCGGGATCGGGAATAACCAGGGCCGGATCAAATTCCATATTGTTGCCCAATCCGGTACAATCCGGGCAGGCGCCGTAAGGGCTGTTAAAGGAAAACATCCGCGGGGCAATTTCAGGCAGGCTAATCCCGCAGTCAACACAGGCGAAGTTCTGGCTGAATACCAGTTCACTGCCGTCAACAATCTGTACGGTTACAACACCGCCGCCTAAGTCCAGCGAGGTCTCCAGGGAATCGGCCAATCGCCGGTCAATCCCCTCACGAATAACCAGCCGGTCGATTACCACTTCAATGGTATGCTTTTTATTTCTTTCCAGCTTGATATCTTCGGTAATATCCTGGACTTGCCCATCTACCCGCACCCGGGCATAGCCGTTTTTCCGGATATCCTCCAGCACCTTCTGATGCTCGCCTTTTTTGCCATGGACGACCGGAGCCAGCAGCATCAGCTTGGTTCCCCCGGCTAAAGTCAGGATCTGATCAACCATCTGTTCAACCGTTTGCTGACTGATTGCCTTGCCGCATTTCGGACAATGCGGCCGCCCGGCGCGGGCAAACATCAGCCGTAAATAATCATAGATCTCAGTTACCGTCCCAACCGTGGAACGGGGATTGCGGCTGGTCGTTTTTTGATCAATTGAAATGGCCGGCGACAACCCTTCGATATAATCGACATCAGGTTTATCCATTTGGCCCAAAAACTGCCGGGCATAAGCCGACAGTGATTCGACATAGCGCCGCTGACCTTCGGCGTAAATTGTATCAAACGCCAGCGACGACTTGCCTGAACCGCTTAGACCGGTAATAACGACAAGCTTGTCCCGGGGAATTTCCAAATCTATATTTTTTAAATTGTGTTGTCTGGCGCCTTTGATTACAATCTTTTCCCTCACGTATATACCCCTTAGCTGCTAGCTCTTGTTCCTAGCTGATTTTTTGGCCGGACGCTTGCCGGCATTCGCCGGCAAACGCCCTTTGAGTTCGACAATCATATCGCGCAACTGAGCGGCGCGTTCAAATTCAAGCTTCTTCGATGCCGCCTTCATTTCACTTTCCAGGCTGGCGATCAAATCCAGCGTCTCTACAACAGTCATCATGGAATTGCCGCTGGCCTTATAGCTGGCCGGAGTTTCGGCCACTTTGGTCGTTTCTATCAGTTCCTTAACCTTCTTCGAAATCGTTGTAGGCGTAATGCCGTGCGCCGCATTGTAAGCACGCTGAATTTCACGGCGACGGTCTGTCTCGCTGATCGCCCGGCGCATGGAGTCGGTCAGTCGATCGGCATACATAATAACTCTTCCGCCAACATTCCGGGCCGCCCGGCCAATGGTCTGAATGAGTGAAGTTTCGGACCGGAGAAAGCCTTCCTTATCCGCATCCAAAATTGCCACCAGCGATACTTCCGGCAGATCCAGACCCTCGCGCAGCAAATTGATGCCCACAAGCACGTCAAAGACGCCCGCCCGCAGGTCACGGATGATTTCCGCCCGCTCAATTGTGGCAATATCCGAGTGCAGATACCGTACTTTGATGCCCATTTCCTTCAGGTAATCGGTTAAGTTTTCGGCCATCTTCTTGGTCAGGGTTGTTACCAGCACGCGCTCCGCAACAGCCACTCTGGCCTTTATTTCGCCCAGCAGATCATCCATCTGGCCTTTAATCGGCCGGATTTCAACCTCCGGATCAACCAGCCCGGTCGGCCGGATAATCTGCTGAACAACCTGATCGGCCTGCTCAAATTCGTATTTGGCGGGAGTAGCCGAGACATAGACAATTTGATTAATCCGTTCAACAAATTCCTCAAATTTAAACGGCCGGTTATCAAAGGCCGATGGCAGCCGGAAGCCGTTGCCCACCAACGACTCTTTCCGGGAACGGTCACCGGCGTACATGGCTCTTAACTGCGGCAAAGTCACATGAGACTCATCAATGACAATTAAAAAGTCTTTCGGAAAATAATCAACCAGCGTATAGGGCGCTTCACCAGGCTGCCGGTTGGTCAAATGGCGCGAATAATTTTCAATTCCCGAACAATAGCCCATCTCCAGCATCATTTCCAGGTCATACCTGGTGCGCTGTTCCAGGCGCTGCGCTTCCAGCAACTGCTGATTGGCTTTAAAATAAGCAAGCCGCTGCTCAAGCTCGGCCTCAATATCCTGTACCGCCCGCAGCATATTTTCGCGGGATGTAACATAGTGAGACGCCGGATAGATCGCAATATGCTTGCGTTCAGACAAAATCTCACCTGTCAGAGTGTCAATTTCCAAAATCCGTTCGACCTCATCGCCGAACAACTCGACCCGTAAGGCCTTCTCATTGTTGGCCGCCGGAAATATTTCGATTACATCACCCCGCACCCGGAATTTGCCGCGGGTAAAATTAATGTCATTGCGTTCATACTGAATTTCGACCAGTTTACGTAAAATTTCGTCCCGGTCCCGGGTCTGTCCCTGCCGCAGCGACAGTACCAGGCCCCGGTATTCGTCAGGCGAGCCTAAACCATAAATACAGGACACGCTGGCCACAATGATGACATCCCGCCGCTCAAACAGTGAACTGGTTGCTGAGTGGCGCAATTTATCTATTTCATCGTTAATTGAAGCATCTTTTTCAATATAAGTGTCGGTATGCGCAATATAGGCTTCCGGCTGATAGTAATCATAGTAGCTGACAAAGTACTCCACCGCATTCCCGGGGAAAAACTCCTTAAACTCACTGGCCAGTTGAGCAGCCAGTGTTTTATTATGGGCAATGACCAGCGTCGGCTTTTGCACCGCTTCGATGACTTTGGCCATGGTAAAGGTTTTACCCGTACCCGTGGCTCCCAGTAAAACCTGGGTTCGTTGTCCGGCCAGCACCCCTTCGGTAAGCTTCCGGACAGCCTCCGGCTGATCACCGGTCGGCACAAACGGCGCCATAACCTTAAACGGCGTCCCGCCCTCCCGGTACACCGTATTAAGTTTGGGAACAGTACTCATTCCATCACCTAATTCCTTGTCAATAAATTATTATCTGATAGAAATTATTATAACATAAAGTGCACCCTTGTTCATAATCTGCCGGCACTTCTTTTACTGCCATATTTTCACTGCTGCAGGCCTTTACTTTGCAGATGCAGCAAAGAACGCAGCAGGTTAAGAAAGAGGTATGCGGCGTTAATATCACCTCATGCTCTCCCGGGATTTCAAATAGCGATGTCATAGCTGCACGGATATTTCTTCTCCTGCTGGAAGCGCATCTTGTAATGATCCTGCCGGTCCTTTCCCGCAGTATCCCGTGAGTAATTTTCACGGAAAACTCCGGAAAACAACAGGCGCTTACGCCAAAAACAAGAGGACCTGCCTCTCGTTTGCAAACGAGAGGCAGGTCCTCTTGTTTTTGGTTCATTTTTCGCTATCGACCAAATTTGCGTTTCAGCCAGTCCGTCAGTCCAAAGCGTTCGGTCCTGATTTCGGCATAGACTTGCTCATCGCCGTTTGGTACTAAAATGACGCCCAGAACACCGCTGGGTTTAAATTTCAGCTGGCGTTTATTAAGCCGCCCGTTCCGGACATATTCCAGCCAGGCTTCTTCCGGGGCCTGCGCCAGTGCCAGCGCCAAATCCACGGGCCGGCGAATTGCAAGAGCATTGAGTCCGGTAATAATATCACCCGGCTGCAACCCGGCTGCCCGGGCTGGCGTATTATAAATGGTATCCAGCACCATCACGCCGGTTTCCGGCGGGACAAATCTCGGCTCCCCGGCCATTTCCCTCTGGCTGTCCCGCTGAATCAAATATTCATGTCCAAGCGGTGAAGCCAAAGCCGCAAAAATTTTAACCCATTCAAACCGGGCTGACAGCACTGCCAAACAGAGCAGTATAATGCTGTACAAGCCTAAGTGCAATGCCGATTGCCGCCGGCGCTTATCCGGCGAGCTGGCGACGGCAATATCGGCATAACCCAGCGCGGCTACCACCGGCATGGTAGCATAAATCCACCGCTGGCCCTCATTAAGCTCTAAGCTGGTCGGAATAAGCGGCCACCATTCCGGCATTTTCAGGGTACCGCCGGGCAGGTCGCCGCCGGGAATTGCAACCGCGGTCAACAGCACCAGCGGCAGCGGCCAAAAATTTTGCAGATTAAACGCCCCGACCAAGCGGCCGTCTTCCTTTTTTACGATGAGCGGCACAGCGCCATAGCGGTTGCTGATGGCTATCAGCACACTCTCGGTAATATGCAGAATTGCCACCAAAGCTAAAACCTGCGGCACATTAACTTCCGGCCAGCCAAAAAGCACATTGGCTACAGCCACCAAACCGCCGGCATAAGCAAAACATAAAAACCGCATATTAATCAGCATCAGAGCGATTGCCACCGGCCAAATATAATTCAGGCCCAGTTGGTTTAACGTTATGCCAAAAACCATCATAATAAAGCTGCCTAAGATGCCCCCCAGCATGCCATAGCCTGCCGCCCGAAACACTTGTTGCAGAATGGAATAACTGTGAACGCCAAACATCCGCTGCTGATTGCGCTGCATCTGCCAGTATTGAAAGATAACCAAAGCCAGTATTGCCCAGAATGTCGGACTGAAATACAATGCCACCGTCCTGCTGATAATCACGCCCAATATATCCAGCCAGGGAAACATGGTTTCACCTCATTCGCTTTTTCTATGCTCGAAAGGCCAGGCCAGGCTCCGGAACCTTTACCATGCTATTCGTGATTACAGAAAATGCCGCCGCAAATACGAGCCAACCGCCTTCCCCATCATTGCCTTGCCTTTGGTATCAGGATGCAGCCCGTCCACTGCCAGTTCAGACGGCAGCACGCCGTCAGGTCCGGCGAACAAGGGCGAAATATCAACATGATGCGGCTGCTGTTTAATCCAGCGATTAACCTCCAGCCATTCGTTCCGCCATTGCGGTGAAGTATCTTCATTAAAAGCCCGTTTAATGGCCGCCGGATTCACCGGAGTCAGCGCAACAAATACCGGGATGATTGTGTTTTCACGGCAGAGTTCCCGGATTGCCGCCAGTTCGGCAATGACAGCGGCAGCCGGCCGGCCGGCCCGGATATCGTTAATGCCCCCCATAATGATCAGGATGCGGGGAGAAAATGTCAGCACATCGCTTTCAAACCGCTCAATCATTCTGGCGACAGTATCCCCGCTGCGCCCCAGATTACGGATGGGAATGCCGGCATAGCTGGTCAAATCATAAGCCGGATCGGACGGCGGATTAGAGATCGCGCCTCCGCCATGGGCCACACTATCGCCAAACAGTGCGAAGATGGTATCGGACTTGAGCACCTGAAACGAGCTGGCCGGCGACCAGTGGCCAATTGGCTGATTGAACGGATCCCTGGCCCTAACCCGCCACCAATAAACGCCTTCTTCAGTATAGGCTCTTTCATCATAGTAATCAAAAGCCAGCGCACCGTCAATTTGGTAGCTGCGGATTATAGCGGTTTTATTGGTTTGATCAGGATTTGCAGCCAGTATTTGCACCTCATAGGAAGCAGCGTCTAACACCGGAATCCAGGCATAAGCAGGATACAGCTTAGCATAGGGAAATTGATCCAGCCTGGCTGTCGGCAGAGGTGAAGCCGGATTGAGCTCCCCGTCCGCCACCCGCTGGGACGGACTAAACTCCGAAATTGGCAGCTGATCAAAATTGAGCGCCCGCACCTGCCACCACAGCGAGTCAATCGGGGTCTCCAGCGCCGGTACATCAAGCTCCACACCGGCGGTATAAATATCCGTCCGGCTCAATACCGTTTCGGACGCAGCCGGAACAGCACTGTCCGGTTGCCGTCTGATCACCAGTTCGTACATGACCGCATCCGGTACGGCCGGCCAGATTAACCGGACCTTATGCACATTGCCGGGATAATCGGCCTGGACCTTACTATCATAATTTGGCTGACAAATAAACAACACCATAAAGAAACATAACAAAGCCTGTACAACTTTCTTCGCCATTTACGTTCACCCATTTCTATTCGCCATAGTTCCATCTTGTGCGCCCAAAAATACAAAGGGATGTCCTAAGAACGCCAAAGCATCGAAAGACATCCCCTGCACGACAATCCGCTGCGATTAGAGCTTGCTCTTTACTATTTCCAAGGCCTTATTTAACTGGATATCCGTTCCGGCTTCACCATTAAGCTGTTGCTCAATGATTACGTCAGGCTCAATCCCAATGCCGTTAATGGAGCGGTCGTTTGGCGTTAAATACTTGGCAATGGTAAGCTTTATCGCCCCGTTGTCAATGCGCATGAGGGTCTGCACCGAACCTTTGCCGTAAGTTTTGGTCCCTACCAGCGTACCCGCCTGGGTATCCTGGATAGCGCCAGCCACAATTTCCGAAGCACTGGCGCTGCCGCCGTTGACCAACACGGCTACCGGGTATTTTACCGCGTCAAGGCTGGAGGTATGGGTTTCCCGGTGGCCATCCCGCATCACCACCGACACTACCGGGCCGCGGGGAACAAACTTGCCGGCGACCTTAACACTCTCTTCCAGCAGTCCGCCCGGGTTATCACGCAAATCCAGTACGACGGCTTTCATGCCGGCGCTTTCCAGCTCCTGATACTTTTTAATGAAATCAGCGCCGGTATTTTCATTAAACATGGCTAAGCGAATATAGCCGATATTGCCTGGCAGCATCTTGCCTGAAATTGTTTTGATCTGAATATTGGTTCTGGTCAGGGTATAGTCTTTCACCTGATCGCCCCGTTTAATGGTCAGAACCACCTGGCTGCCTTCAGGGCCGCGGATTTTATTTACCGCTTCGTCCAAGGCCATATCCTTGGTGTCCTTGCCGTCGATCTGCAAAATCAAATCACCGTTTTTTATCCCTGCCAAATCACCTGGCGTGCCTTCAATCGGCGATACCACGGTCAGCATTTTTTCCTTAACGCCGACAACAATGCCCACCCCGCCAAACGAGCCCTCAGTCTCAATCATAAATTCTTTGTACAGCTTAGGGTCCATATAAATAGAATGGGGGTCGCCAAGTGAGCCTACCATACCTTTGATCGCACCGGTCATCAGCGTATCCATCGGCACTTCTTCAACATACCTGGACTTGATAATTTGCAGCGCCCGCACGAATTTCAGCGTACTGGCCGCATCACCGCTGCCCACATTCAGAAGATAATACAAGCCGCCGAGGGTTGAGAAGAAGGTTGCTGCAACCAATACCACAGCGCCGACAATAATTTTTCGTTTACTCAAAAACTTACACCTCTATCCGGGTTTGGGATTGTTTACCCAAACATCTGCTAATCACCAATATACTAGATTAAATATATGTCAAATGAGCTGAATTTATACCAGCGCCGCTGAATGGGAGCGCCTTATCAGCCTTAATCCAAGTGTCTACCGTTTAAGGCTGACAAGGCACTAGGGTAAATACCCCAACGGACTGACCGGGGCGCCATTTTCCCGGACTTCAAAATGCAAATGCGGGCCGGTTGAATAGCCGGTTGATCCCACCCGGGCAATGCTCTGTCCTTTTCGTACCTGCTCGCCCACACCGACAAGCAGTTCGGAGTTATGGGCATATAAAGTGGATATGCCGCCGCCATGATCGATAATTACCGCTTTGCCATAACCGCCCATCCAATCGGCGTAAATTACCACGCCGCCGTCGGCGGCGGAAACATTGTCGCCATAGTCGGCGCCAATATCAATCCCGCTGTGGTAACGCTGCGTGCCAAAAATTGGATGCGTACGCCAGCCGAACTGCGAAGTGATAGGCCCTGCCGCCGGCCAAAGCAAGCTGCCGGTGGAACCGGGCGCACCGCCACTGCCAATTTGGCTGCGACGAAGCATGTCTTCAATTTGCCGGGACGTTTCCATCAGTTCCTGATAAGCGTTCTCGGCTACATCCCGTTCATTCATTGCAGCAGCCAGGACATCCTCCTGCTGATTTTTGCGGGCTTCAATCATTCGCTGCTTTTCTTCGGCTTCTTTATGCAATGCGGCAACTAAGGCATAATCCCGCGTCAGTTCAGCCCGTTTTTGCAGCACCAGCTCCCGCTCGGCCTTTACCCTGGCGACCAATACCACGTCCTGGTTGACCACCCGCTTGAGCAGCTCCATCCGGGTAGTAAAATCATTAAAGTCATTGGAGCCCAACAGAACATCAAGATAACTAAGCTGACCGTTCTCATAAATATCACGCATCCGCTTATTGAGAATCTGTGTGCGTTCATTGAGATTTTCTTCGGCTTTGGCCAGTATTTGTCCATTAAGCTCAATCTGCTGCTCAGTATAAGCCAGCCGGGACTGGATTGCCTGGTAATCGGCAACCGCCGTATCCAAATCATCCTGAATTTTCTTCAGGCGGCCTGATACACTGTCGACCTTCTGCTGAGCGCGGGCCGCTTTCGTTTGTTGTTCCCGCATCTGCCTGTTAACTGAATCCAACTGGTCATTCAGGTGATTGGCCCAAACAACGCCCGCCGCCGAAAACAGCACCAGCATGGCGGTTAACAGTGCCGTCCAGCGCTTTTTGTCAAGCATTAACTGAACACCTCCGTCGCTACACTTTCATAAATCTTTTTAAGGATATCGTACTGCCCAATGCCCCGATCGCCGTTCCGACTACCAGGATAAGCATACTGATATTCGTAATAAACGGGTATTCGGGAATAAGCGGCAGAAATGCCAGAGAGGCATAAATCTGCTGCGTGATCGCGCTATAGGTCCGGCTTAAGATCAGAACGGAAACCAAAGCGCCGCCAAAGCCCAAAACCATGCCTTCAATCAGGAACGGCCAGCGAATAAACCAGTCAGTGGCTCCCACATATTTCATAATGCCGATTTCCTTGCGGCGGGCAAAAACAGTCAGCCTGATGGTATTGGAAATAATAAACAGGGCGGCCAGGGCTAAAAATACAATCAGCACCAGCCCGAAAATCCTGACCATTTTTGTCAATGTAAATAACTGGTCAACCACTTCCTGACCAAACTTTACATTTTCCACCCCGTCAAGTGTGGTGATGGCTGCGGCGGCAGGCTTAACCCGCTCCGGCCTGTCCACTTTTACCTCAAAAGCATCGGGCAGTGGATTGGTTTCACCCAAAGCCGCCAGCAAGCCTTGCTGATCGCCCAGACGCTCCTTAAAGCGTTCCATTGCTTCCTGCTTATCAACGAACAAAACCTGCGTAACACCCTCTATTTGGGTTATGCCGGTACCAGCTTCCCTGATTTCAAGCTCCGGCAGATCATCCTTAAGGTAGACCGTAATTTGCACCTGTGATTCCAGCGCTGAAGCCATGTGATTCAAATTCAGAACCAGGATCAGGAAAATTCCTAAAATCAGCAGCGACAACGCCACCGTACTAATAGAAGCAAAACTCATTAAACCGTTGCGGCGCAGGGAAATTGCGGCTTCCCGGATAAAGTACTCGGTTGTTCTAATCTTCATAGCCGTAAACTCCTTTGACCTGATCGCGGACAATACGGCCCCGTTCAATTGCAATCACCCGTTTGCGCATAGCATCGACGATGGTTTTATCATGCGTTGCCATGACGATGGTTGTGCCCGACTTATTGATGCGTTCAAAGATCCGCATAATATCCCAGGAGGTTTCGGGGTCTAAATTGCCTGTCGGTTCATCGGCAATCACCACGACCGGGTTATTAACAATTGCCCGGGCAATTGCAACCCGCTGCTGTTCGCCTCCGGAAAGCTGGTTGGGAAAACAGCGGAATTTGTCCTTAAGTCCTACCAAATCCATTACACTGTTGACTCTCTTTTGGATTTCCCGGCGCGGCGCTTCAATCACCCGCATGGCAAACGCCACATTCTCGTAAACTGTTTTTTCCGGCAGCAGCCGGTAATCCTGAAAAACGATTCCCAGTCCCCGGCGCAAGTAGGGAATCTCACTTAGCGGCATATTGGTAACATTGCGTCCGTTGACCACCAACTGCCCCTTAGTCGGCAGCTCTTCCCTAAATATCAGCTTGATAAATGTAGACTTACCGGCGCCGCTAGGACCTACGACAAATAAAAAGTCACCTTTTTCAATATCAATACTAATATCGGAGAGAGCGACAGAGCCATTTTTGTAAACTTTTGAAATCCCTGTCATATGTATCAAAAATACTCAATCCCCCTGTGTATCGTTCAGACCCGGAGCACTGCCGCTCCGGACAAAAGCATTGCCAGTTCCAGCATTTTTCTTTTCTGCGCAAAATACTACAAATTTTTGGTTACAGCTTTATAAAATTTGACGTTTTTTCTAAAAAACCTCCTTTTTGTCGATATTTTACAACAGATACTTTTGTCAGCCAGCCGGTCAGTGCAGCAATTCGGCAATATACAGTGTAGTAATCCCCAGCACGGTCAAAAGCCCCAGATACCACCATAATACCCTCAGCCTCTGCCGGAGGGACAAACGGTAGTAGGTGCTGTTTTCATCCCATTTTTCGCTGCGCCACAGCCTGAGCAGCGATACGGCGAAAATCAGCAGCATAATAATATTGTGCGTATAAAAAAACAGTCCGCCGATTACCAGGATGCCAATCCACCACAGGTGCGGCGAAATGGCCGCGACAATTCGTCCGCCATCCAGCGGGTCGCACGGAATTAAATTGAACAAATTCAGTAAACAGGCAGTATAGGCCAGCACCAGCATCAGCAGACTGTCGCTCCAGAAATAAAAAATCAGGCAGATCAAAGCCGATAAAGTTCCCATTGCCGGACCGCCAATGGCAATGTTCGCTTCCATTTTAGCGTTATTTGGCAATTGCTTAAGACTGATCACAGCGCCGATAAACGGCAGAAATATCGGCGCCGATGTCGCCAGGCCCACCACCCGTGAAGCAAATAAATGGCCCAGCTCGTGAATAAATAACAACAGGATGAAACCGGCTGCATATTTTAAGCCAAACGCCGCAGCATAGATTGCCAGGGATATCAGCATTGACGCCGCCATCGCAGCGGCGGGTCCTAGTTGGATCATCGCTGCAAGGCCCAGGAAAAATACCGCACTGCGTCGTATCAGCTGACCGCCGATCGTGATCACCCGCCATGGCCCCACACTCATTCCTCCCATCATACCGTCGAACCAGAGCCCCTGCTCCCCTGCACGCCGCTTAAGGCGTGTTACTCGATCAGCAAAAAAGCGACTCTCTACATGTGTATGCATGTAGGAGTCGCTTTCATTACGCAGCTTGTCAGCCTGATTTCCGGCTTAGCACGCGTTTGGCAGCCGCAACAATATCTCCGGCGGTCAATTTGTATTTCACCAGCAGCGCATCAGGTTTACCTGATTCGCCAAACGTATCCAGCACCCCGACCCGCTCCAGCGGGACCGGCGTGCTTTCCACGATCACCTCAGCTACCGCGCTGCCCAGGCCGCCAATAATACTGTGTTCTTCACAGGTAACAATCGCGCCGGTATCCTGGGCGGCTTTGATAATTGCAGCCTTATCAATGGGCTTAATCGTATGAATGTTCAATACCCGGGCGCTAATGCCCTGGGCAGCCAGTTCTTCGGCGGCTTTTCTGGCCGGAGCCGTCATAATCCCGGTGGCGATGATGGTCAGATCAGAACCGTCGTCCAATTGAACGGCCTGACCATGAATAAATTCGTAGCTGTCGCCGAACAGATCAGGTACGGACGAACGGCCCAACCGCAAATATACCGGACCCTGGTATTCAGCCGCAAATTTCACTGCCTGCCGGGCTTCCGTGGCATCAGCCGGTACAATCACCGTCATATTAGGAATGCTGCGCATTAAGGCAATATCCTCAATCGCCTGGTGTGACGCCCCATCCTCGCCAACCGTCAAACCGGCGTGTGTGGCGGCAATTTTGACATTCAGCTTCGGATAGCAAATAGAATTGCGCACTTGTTCAAATGCCCGCCCGGCGGCAAACATGGCAAACGTCGATACAAAAGGAATTTTACCGGCGGCAGCCAGGCCGGCAGCCGTACCCATTAAGTTTTGCTCGGCAATTCCGACATTAAAAAACCGGTCAGGATGGGCCTTGGCAAAAACGTTGGTTTTAGTAGACTTGGACAAATCCGCGTCCAGGACAACAATATCTTTAAGCTCGGCCCCGACATCCCGCAGGGCGTCGCCATAGGCTTCACGCGTAGCTTTTCCCATTATCCAACACCTCTCCTAATCATCAAGTTCGCCCAAAAACAGCTGGCATTGTTCCTTGGTCGGCGCTTTACCATGCCAGTCGGCGACATTCTCCATTTGACAAACGCCTTTGCCTTTCACAGTATGCGCCACAATCACCGTCGGCTGGCCTTTGACTGTTTTAGCTGTTTGGATGGCGTCATAAATGGCATTGATATCATGGCCGTCAATTTCAATGACATTCCAGTTGAACGCCCGCCATTTTTCCGGAATCGGCAGCGGCGACATCACTTCGGCTACCGGACCGTCAATTTGCAAACCGTTGAAATCAACAAAAGCCGTGATATTATCCAGCTTGTAGTGACCGGCAAACATGGCGGCTTCCCAGACCATGCCTTCTTCCAGCTCTCCGTCGCCCAGCACAGCAAAGATCCGGTTCTTGCGGCTGTCCAGGCGGCTGGCCAGCGCCATACCGTTGGCGGCGCTGAGGCCTTGTCCCAAAGAACCGGTAGACATGTCAATGCCAGGCAAGTCCTTCATGCTGGGGTGACCTTGCAGCCGGCTGTCAATTTTGCGTAAAGTCAGCAGCTCCTCGACCGGAAAATAGCCTTTTTCGGCTAAGGTAGCATACAATACAGGCGCAGCATGGCCTTTGCACAGTACAAACCTGTCCCTGCCGGGATCTTTCGGATTCTTGGCATCAACGTTCATTTCGGCAAAATATAACGTTACTAAAATATCAGCAGCTGACAATGAACCGCCCGGATGACCCGAGTTGGCTTCAGTAACCATCGCCACAATATGACGCCGGACTGCTTTGGCCCGCTCCTCCAGATTGGATACCTGTGCAGCCGTCAATTTTTTAGACATGGATAAACCCCTCCTTACATTAGATACATTACAGCACATGAAAACTGAACCACAGAGTACACAGCGGTCACAGAGGGAACGAACCCAGGATTTTTTAAAATTTATGCGCGATAAATATCGCGCCGTTCTCCCGTAAACCCTCTGTGTACTCCGTGTCCTCTGTGGTAATACTATTCCTTTACTTCTTCGGTATTGCGGCGGCAAATCCTTCTCCCAGCACTTCATTCACGTCAGTCACAATGACAAAAGCCCGCTGGTCTTTTTGATAGACTAATTCCTTCAGCCGGGTCACTTCGCTGGTGCTGACCACACACAGCAGCAATTCCCGCGCCTGCCCGGTAAAGCCGCCTCTACCCTGCAGAAAAGTCACGCCACGGTCAATTTCATATAAAATGCAGTCGGCAATGTCCTGCGGTTGCTCGGTCAGGATGAAAAAGGCCTTGGACGTGCTGGGCCCCTCCTGTACCAAATCAATAATTTGCGAGGTTACAAAAATGGAAATCGTGGCGTACAGGGCCAATTCAGGGCTTTTAAAGACCACCCCGGCCAGTGCCACCACAATAAAATCAGCAGCCAGCAGGGCTTGACCAACACTGATGCCATACAATTTATTCACAATTGCCGCCGCCATCGCCGTACCGGCCGTATTGCCCTTAAAACGGAACACGAGGCCCATGCCGATGCCGCTCACTACGCCGCCATACAGGGAACTGAGCAGCAAATCATTCGTCAGCACCGGGGTATAGGGAGCCAGCAGATCAATACTGACCGAGTAAGCAGCCGCCCCATAAAGCGTATTCAGCCCGTACCGGGTCCCCAGGACCTTGATGCCCAGAAAAAACAGCGGGATGTTAAAAACAAGCATAATAACGCCAACCGGCCAGCCTGACAGATGGTAAATTACCGTCGCCAGACCGCTGATGCCGCCTGCCGCCACTTTGTTGGGAATCAAAAACATATTCAATGCCGTCGCCGCCACAACAATACCAATGGTCATTCCTACATATTGACGCACCAATTTGTTCATCGCCATTACCTCTGTTTTTTTCCGGCCGCTATCAGTTCAATGGCCAGTTCAGCATTATAAAAAGCTTTCTCCCGCAATGCATTCAGCCGTTCATCCTGCAGCTGTCTAGCGCCGTTTATTGTCGGCCAGAGCTGCCGTACTTTCGTCAGCAGCCTGTCGGCAGTTACGCTTTTCAGGGTGCCGACCCGGCAGTCGCCAACCGATTCGAGAAACCGGTCTATCTTGGGATCATAAGAAATGCCGATCATTGGAACATGCATAACGCCGGCGAAGATCAGCGCATGCAGCCTGATGCTGATCAGCATATCCAGATTGCCGACCAGCGACAGCAATTCACTTGTCGTATACTCTTCATTTAAGAGAGCCGCCGGCTGCCTGGACCGGCGGGCAATTTTTCTGGCCACCGCCGCATCCTCCGGAAACTGCATTGGCAAATAAACAATTCTGGCGCCAAATTCGGCCGCAATGCGATCGGCGGCCTGGGCCAGCACCTGTTTATAATGGCTCCAGTCCTTCCACTCTCTGGCGGCAATACCGACCAGAGGACTTGCCCCTTCGCAGTCGTGCTTACGCAAAATGGCCCGGCCGATTTGTTTATCCACCGGATGAATGGCCAGCACCGGATCGGCAGTGACATAAATCCGCGGTTTGGTCACCTGCAAACGCTTAAGCTCATCCCGCGAGCCCTCATCACGAACCGTAATCAGATCAACCATATTGCCAATATACCGCATTGCTCCCTTGGCCAGCGAGCCGCAGACCGGCCCAATGCCCTGAGCGTACAGCATCACCGGTTTGCCGAGCTGTTTAGCCAGCAGCATAATGCTCAAATAATAGTACAGGCTGCGATTACTGGTCACATCCTGCAGCAGACTGCCGCCGCCGCTGATCAGCAGATCGCATTTCGCCAGAACCCGGGTGATTTCCGGATAATTCAACCGGTAAACCGCCGCTACGCCGTGCTTTTGTCTGGTCTCAGCCGGATTGCCGGAAATCACTGTTATGTTTACTCCGGCATCCAAATCGGTTAAAACCTCAATCATGGCGGCCAGCATCGCTTCATCGCCGGCATTGGCAAAACCGTAATAACCGGAAATTACTATCTCACTCATGCTTAGCCGTTCTCCTTCCCAGAACGAAGGATAAATAGATGAAAATATGTACACAAATCATGGCAATGACGCCGACAAGGATGCCGACAGCCAAACCATCCAGCGCTCGCACAAAAGACATGAATACCGGGGTCCGGATATGAGCAAACGTTTCCACCAGCGATCCCTGGGCAATGGTTGCCCCGATCACCAGCACATAGAAAAGCGCCGTCGGCCACTGCCTGAATACAGCCATTACAGCCAAAAAGAACGCCGGGTGCCCGATCATGAATTCCTTGCCGCGAGGCCGGGCATACATCATCTGTTCAAAGAAGGCGCGGAGCTTAAGTTCTAAAGCCGGCACTGGAACGCCGGCCGTATGGCCGGAACGCCCGATAAACACCCAGGCGGCAATTGCCGCTATGGCCAGGACGAGCAGGCCTTTAAGCTGAACCGGGCAATCAAGCACTTTGCGCAGCTGCGTGAACATATTGCGCTGCTGTCCGGGCCCGGCATCGAATAAATCATATCTGACCAGAAAGGTTAGCGTAATTAAAATCAGCGGAGCCACAAAAGTCAGCTTAACGCCGCGGTAAATTTCAATTTCCAGCAAATACCGGACATCCCCCAGTATTGCGGCTACATAAAACCCGCCCGCCAGCGATAGCGCAACAACCACCGGCAGGCTGACAACCGCCCGCCCAATCAGCCTGATCAGGGAAGCACTGGGATCAATGGCCGCCTGACGCCAGCGGTCCAATTGCCAGGTCATGGCCAAAACCGGAAAAACAACGGCGCTAACCAAAGCCACCGCCTGCCGTACCAGCATTCCGCCGCCGGATAATACCGGAACAATCAGCGGCAATGACAGGAGCACGACCAAAAGATACTGTACGGGGGCGGCAAACGGACGTACCAGCGTCAGATAAAGCACCCCGGCCGCGGTTGCCCCCACACAGATGACGGCCAATAGCCAGGGACTGGGGAACAAGGGCTGGTACGTTCCCGCTCTGCCAATGGTAAAGCCGGTATTGATGAGCGCCTGACTTGTTTTTGTTATATAGGCCAAATTTGTTTCCAGCAGGGTTTGACCGGGTTCAGGCTTATCGTATTTGCGCAGCAAATTCATCCGGATATTGCGTTCCTGGTCGGTGAGCACCCAGCGTCGCACCGCCTCGTCGACTTTAAGTTTAGGCTGCTCATCTTTGGGAATTACATACACGCGGGCCGCCTGATAATCATTGGCGGCCGCCAGCCGGGTCAATCCTTCCTGCTTGAGAAACTGCAGCTGCAGCGGATGTTCAATCATGCCTAAAGTCAGTTTGCGCCGCTGAAACTGTTCCGCGGTTAACGCCAGTAAATCGGGGTAGCCCAGCACTTCATCGCCCACAAACATCATGGCCGAAACCCGGTCAATGGGCGCCAGGCGGTCGAATACAGCCCGGACATCGGCAGACTGCACTTTGGTATAATTGGTAGGCCGCGCTACAACATAGAACCCGTAGCCGGCCGCTTCCCGCATCTCATCGGACGGCAGTCCGAGATTCCACTTCTCTAGCTTTTCATAATTGGCTTTGAGCGCCAGTACCTGACTGCCGCCAACAGTGAAAGCACTAATCCGCCGGGCAGACAAGCGCCGCTCCAGATCACTTTTGACCTCGGCAAAAACATTGCTGTCCCGGCCGGTAACATAAACGTCCTCTGCAATAATCAAGCCGCTTTCGACTAAGCTGCGCCAGGCCGGATCGGACAGTGTACCGGTACGGTATTGATGCAAAAGCTGCGCGCCGGCCACAGCGGTAATTTTGCCGCTTTTGTTGAGTTTTTCCAGGGTAGTTTCATAAACCGCCAGAGAAGTAAGACCCGCCGCTTTGAGCTGAGCAGCCAGACTTTCCACTGTTACTCCCTCAGTTTGCGCCAGCTCAACAACATCCTCATAATCCATAACCAGTTCAACCGTTGTATTGCTTTCTTCCGCCTGGTGGCGCTGCCAGCCTAAAGCCAGTGCCGCCAGCAACCCGCTAAGGATCAACACCAGCAAAATGCGGTTATATTTAAAGTGCGTCAAAATTCTCTCCACCTTACCAAAAAAATCAACCGGCCGCAATGATCTTTTCTAGTTTTGCCTCATGCGGCAATGCTTTATGCAAAATTAACTTATTCTGCCATCCCATGCCAATATCCTGCCTGGCTGTAAAGATTTTAAAGAGCAATTGAACCACAGAGTACACAGAGGTCGCAGAGGGAACGAAACCAGTATATATTAAAATGTATGCGCGATAATTATCGCGCCGTACCCGCTGTGCCCTCTGTGGTTAAACCCCGGTATGTGCTCCCCGCAAAACTGCCTCTATAGCTTGCTATAGAGGCAGTGGCTTGCTTGTTCGGTTAGGGCCGGTTATCGGTATAAATGACTACCCGCCCCTGTTCAAGGACGATATCCCGGGTATGCACGTTAAAGGGCAGCTTGCTGAGATCGACCAGCGGGATCTCGGTCAGTACCGCCCCGCCAATATTGCCGACATGGTTGTTATTCAGCAAAAAGCGTTCGGTAACAAATTTAATTTTTTGCCCGTCGCCGACAATTTTCCCCTCCAGCGTGACAGCCACATGGGCAAACCCGCCAATGGCAAAATTGCTGCTGGCCTGGACTCTTTCAGGCGTAATGGTCACAATGGCATTCCGGACGCCTTTGACCGCCTGATTTAAAAAGCGGGCCAGCTCCTCCTGGCTAAAAGCCGCTTTGAGCTCAACCTCGCCGACTGACTGAATGACAACCTGCCGGCGGCTAATCAGCGTATTCATGTCAATTTGCACATCCTGTAAAACAGCCTGCAGCTCACTGAACGTCAGTTTATCTGTTTTGGCATTCTGCGCAGCTAACGTTATCTTATCAAACTTTCCGCCCAGCATCAATAATGCCGGGCTTTTTTCTACGTCAACCTTAACATTTTCACTACCGGTAAGTCTGACCATTCCCTGGGCTACAATATCGGAAACAGCCTTCGGCAGCAGAATCTGGCCGGCAATAAGCAACATTGCGATGATCGCCAAGCCAATCACGAACCGTCTAGTCACAAGCCTCGCCTCCAGGAGCGCTACGCACTGTACCGCGTACTAATGCATGCCGTTTTTCAGGAAAGCCTCAATAAACAACTCCAGTTCCCCATCCATGACCGCTTGGGTATTGCCGGTTTCGGCATTTGTCCGGTGATCTTTCACCATATGATAGGGATGAAAAACATAGGAACGGATTTGGCTGCCCCATTCAATCGCCTGGTATTCACCAGCCAGTTCCGATTTTGTGTCAGCCTGTTTCTGCCGTTCCAGCTCAAATAACTTAGCGCGCAGCAGCTTCATGCACTGCTCGCGGTTTTGAATCTGCGAACGCTCATTTTGACACTGAACAACAATGCCGGTCGGAATATGGGTCATCCGCACTGCGGAATCGGTTTTATTAATATGCTGTCCACCGGCCCCGCCGGCCCGGAAGGTATCGACTCTGAGATCGACCGGATTGATATTGATTTCCACATTGTCATCAATTTCCGGCATCACATCGACCGCCGCAAAGGAAGTATGCCGGCGTCCACTGGCATCAAAGGGTGAAATGCGCACCAGCCGGTGAACGCCTTTTTCCGATTTCAGATACCCATAGGCATTACGGCCGCTGATCAACAAAGTTGCGCTTTTCACTCCGGCTTCATCGCCGGCCAGAAAATCCATCGTCTCCACCTTGAAGCTGTTTTGCTCGGCCCAGCGCACATACATTCTGAGCAGCATCTGCGCCCAGTCCTGGGCCTCCGTGCCGCCAGCGCCGGCATGCAGCGTAAGAATGGCATTGTTGGCGTCATATTCGCCGGATAACATCAGTGTAAGCTCAAGCTGCTCCATCTCCCTGGTTAATCCTTTCAGGGCGCCGACAACATCGGGATATACACTCTCATCCCTTTCCTCCATGCCGAGCTGCCATAAAAGGGTCATCTCACCATAGCCTTCATACAAACTATTGTATTGGCCAACGGTGTCTTTTATTCCTGTCAGTTCCTGCATGACCTGCTGCGCCTGCTCCGGGGCATCCCAAAAGCCAGGCTCGCTTATTTTATATTCCAGCTCAGCGATCTTCTCCTCTTTGCCGGCAACGTCAAAGAGAAGCCCTCATTTCGTCAAGCTTCTTTTCCATATCCACAATCTGCACCCGCAAATCTTCCAAAAGCATTGTCTCAACTCCCTTAAAAACGATATTTTAACCGCAGAAAAAACGGTATTTAACCACAGAGGTCACAGAGTACACGGAGGGGTGCGAGGAAACGACGCGATGTTATCGCGCATAAATTTTCACAGGGCTTTTTCATTTCCTCTGTGACCTCGGTGTACTCTGTGGTTAGATTTTTATCAACTTACTGGCCGCAGCAGTATTTGTACTTTTTGCCTGAGCCGCAGGGGCAGCTGTCGTTGCGGCCGGTTTGTTCCTTGTTGACATGCGGCTGCCTGGCGGCGGAAGCCTCGGCGGCAACATCGCCATGGCTGGTTTGGGCTTGCTGCAAATGATCCTCAGGCTGGGTTACGATATTCACCCGGAAGATATATTTTACAATATCCTCCTGAATATTCTCAATCATCTGCTGAAACATGTCATACGCCTCAATTTTATATTCAATCAGCGGATCGCGCTGGCCATAAGCCCTGAGGCCAATCCCTTCCCGCAGCATATCCATATGGTCCAGGTGCTCCATCCACTTGCCGTCCACCACTTTCAGCATGACAACCTTTTCCAGTTCGCGCATGCTGGCTTCGCCAAACAAGACTTCTCGCGAATTGTAAGCTTCTTCGGCTGCTTTCAGCAGTTCTTCCTGCAGTTCCTCCCGGCTCAGTTTCTCGAGCTCAGCCTGTGACAGCCGGCCTTCGGGAGCAAAAAACCCGGTGCAGTATTCAATTAAACCGCTATAATCCCAGTCTTCCGGAAACGCTTTTTCATTGGCGTAAAGCTCCATCGCTTTTTCCACTAATTTTTCAATCATATGGAAGATATTTTCGCGCATGCTTTCACCCATCAGAATTTGACGGCGCTGTCCGTAAATAACCTCACGCTGCTGATTCATTACATCGTCATATTCCAGCACATGCTTACGAATATCAAAGTTGCGGGCTTCCACTTTCTTTTGTGCTTGCTCAATTGAACGGGTAATCAGTGTATGCTCAATCGGTTCGTCTTCTTCCATCCCCAGTTTATCCATAATATTGGCGATATTATCCGAACCGAACAGACGCATCAGCTCATCTTCCAGCGACAGATAAAACCGTGAGGAGCCGGGGTCGCCCTGGCGGCCTGCCCGGCCGCGCAGCTGGTTATCAATCCGCCGGCTCTCATGGCGTTCGGTCCCGATAATATGCAGCCCGCCAAGCTCGGCTACACCCTCGCCCAGCACAATATCCGTACCGCGTCCCGCCATATTGGTCGCAATGGTAATCGCGCCCCGCTGACCGGCTCCGGCGATAATCTGCGCTTCCATCTCATGATATTTGGCATTCAGCACATTATGCGGTATGTCTTTCTTCTTGAGCATAGCGCTTAAATCTTCCGACTGGACAATCGAAGTTGTTCCCACCAGCACCGGCTGGCCTTTGGCAAAGCGTTCGGTGATTTCCTGAATGACCGCCTTATACTTGGCCCGCTTTGTTTTATAAATAACGTCAGGCAGGTCCTGCCGCAATACCGGTTGATTCGGCGGCATGACAATAACCTCAAGATTGTAAATCTTTCTAAATTCCGCTTCCTCGGTTTTTGCGGTACCGGTCATACCGGACAGCTTCTTATACATCCGGAAATAGTTCTGAAAGGTAATTGCCGCCAGCGTCTGGCTTTCCCGTTCAATTTTAACCCCTTCTTTGGCTTCAATGGCCTGATGCAAACCGTCTGAATAACGGCGGCCAAACATCAGCCGGCCGGTGAATTCATCGACAATGACGACTTCGCCTTCTTTAACCACATAGTCCCGGTCCCGCTTCATCAGCGCCTTAGCCCGCAGAGCCTGATTGAAATGATGGGACATTTCAATATTGGCGCTGTCATAAAGGTTGGTAATATTCAGCAGCTTCTCAATCTTGGCAATGCCGGCTTCGGTCGGCATGACCGCTTTGGCTTTTTCATCAATGGTGTAATCTTCGGTTTCTTTCAGTTTCATTACCGCTTTGGCCAGCACATAATACAGATCGGTCGATTTCTCGCCGGGGCCGGAAATAATCAGCGGCGTCCGGGCCTCATCCACCAGAATACTGTCAACCTCATCAATGATGGCGTAATTGAGTTCGCGCTGCACCATCTGTTCGGGATAAATGACCATGTTGTCCCGCAGATAATCAAAACCGAATTCATTGTTGGTGCCATAAGTAATATCAGAGCTGTAAGCCAGTTTACGGTCAGGGAAGTCAAGACCATGGGCGATCAGCCCCACCGATAATCCCAGAAAGCGGTATACCCGCCCCATCCACTCGCTGTCCCGCTTGGCCAGATAGTCATTGACCGTAATAATATGAACCCCCTGGCCGGTTAACGCATTTAAGTAAGTAGGCAGGGTAGCCACCAGTGTTTTGCCTTCTCCGGTGCGCATTTCGGCAATACGCCCCTCATGCAGGGCAACGCCCCCCAGCAATTGGACGTCAAAATGCCGCATGCCCAGTACCCGGCGCGATGCCTCCCGGACCACCGCGAAAGCCTCCGGCAATAAATCATCTATGGATTCGCCCTGCTCCAGACGGCGCTTAAACTCCCCGGTCTTGCCGGCTAAGGAGCCATCACTCATCTTTTGCAAATCAGGCTCAAACGTATTGATTTGTTCAACATATTTCGTCATGCGCTTAATTTCTTTTTCATTGTCATCGCCAAACAGCTTCTTTATAAAATTAAACAACCAGTATCACTCCCTGAAATTGGCACATTTTTAACAATATGCATTATTATCCCTATTGTAGAATTTTAGCAGACAATTACCCAGAAGTCAAAAACATCCAACGGCCTATGGGTAATACCGTATTAGTATATGCATATTGCCGCCGGAATATATTGCATGAACCGGCCGGGCGCTGCACTGCCGCTTTGGCGTTTCCCAAACAAAAACCAGCCCCCAACGGCTGGTTTAACTTGCTCTATTTAGCTTCACAGCTTACCGCGCCGGGTGCTTTGGCCAGATCGTCCTTCGCCGGCTCAATTTTATTCGCCGCCCACAGCGGGCAGTGCTCCTGCACCTCGGCTAACGGCTGGGTGCCGTCGCCCAGCATGGCCTTGCATTCACCCCAGTTATAAACACCAAGAAAAACGTGCGGCACGATCATTAAGCCCACAATAACCCCAACCGCCAGGTGCGTCAGATCGGTCCAGTAAATAAAGGCCTTGGGCAGCACCGGAATAAAAGCATACAGCAGCCAGCCGCTGACAATTAACAGCAGGCCGCCAAACAAAAAACCTATCCCGAATATTTTTTGCCCTGAATTCAGTTTATCCATTGGCGGCACAGCTATTTTTTTGCCTAACAGCATTTTCTGCGGATAACCGCCGCCGGTTAGCAGCCAGCCCACATCCCGGTCACTCCAGGTAAAAATCAGCCGGAGAAAGGCTACCACCCGGTCAAAGGCAAATAGCGTATACCATACTGCCGCCACGGTTACAACTGCAGCGCTGGCAATATGGACTTGCATCGCCACATGCAGGAAATGCTCGCTGCCGGTCCTGAGCCAAAGAATAAAGCCCGTAACAGCCGCCGGCAAAAATCCCAGAATGAGCGCCCAGTGAAACAACCTGGATTTCCAGGAATGCTTTAATACCCGCGGCTCGTAAACAGCATCAAGATTCATATTAAATCACCGCCCCCCAATAGGTAACTTTCGGATTTCCACACCGCTTTCCCGCTCAGGCGCCACGAGTTACAGGCCGGTCCGGTCAATATAGCCGGTGTGAAAAAGCTGCTCGGCAAGCTGGCTTAACGGCTGACCGGCAAAACTTTTATACATGGCCTGCAGGCCGGGGTTATGATGGCTTTGCCGTACAGCGGCCTGCACATCGTCCCGGTACAACCCCCTGGCCCGCAGCTTAATATATTTGCTCCGGTCCTGCACCAGATCAGTAACCGCATAAGCGCCGGTCCACAATACCGCTCCGGCTGCTCCGGCAATCCCCAGAAATTCCCGCCGGGTTACGGCCACCGCTTTTTCAACATAATCATAATGCGCCATTGTGATTTCCTCCTGATTCCAGCTTAATGCCACGGCAGCAACGCCTTGAATTTGCCCAGCCAGGACGTGCCCATCGGGTTAATTGGCTGGCCGCCGCCGTTGATACAGCCGCCGGGACAGTTCATCACTTCAATAAAATGATAAGGCGACCTGCCGGCGATCACCTGCTCCACGACCGGCCGTACATGATCTTTGGTCCCATGTACCACGGCGACTTTAAGGCGGATTGTTTGCCCCGTCCCGGCATCCCTGATCGCCACAGCCGCCTCTTTAAGACCTTCCAGGCCCCGTACCGGAGTGTACTCCAGCACCGGCAGCTCCTCGCCGGAAATAACATAATAAGCTGTTCTTAAGGCAGCTTCCATCACTCCGCCGGTATTGCCGAAAATCGTGCCTGCCCCGCTATATTGAGCCAGCGGGTTGTCAGCATCGGCAAAAGGCTCTACCCGGTTAAAATCAATATTGAGCTTTTTCAACAGCCGCGCCAGATCCCTGGTGGTAAGCACCGTATCAACGTCAGGATAAACCGCTGAATGCCCTTGCTGCCGCCAATACCGGGCGGCGCTGACAAATTCCGGCCGGGATGCTTCAAACTTTTTGGCTGTACAGGGAGCAATCGAAACAACATACATCATTTCCGGCTGAACCTGCCAGATTTGCCGGGCGCCATAAGTCTTGGCCAGTGCTCCGGCCATTTGAATCGGCGATTTGGCCGAAGACAGATGAGGCAGAATCTGCGGACAATTAAGTTCAGCAAACAGAACCCAGCCCGGGCAGCAGGAAGTAAATTGCGGCAGCGGGCCAAGCTGGTGCTGCGCCGGCTCCTGCAAAAGATAGTGACGGATCTTGGCAACCAGCTCACTGCCTTCTTCCAGGATGGTATGATCGGCCGCAAAGTTCGCATCGAGAACTTTGAAACCAGCCTGCTTTAATGCCCCATAGAGCTTTTCAGTGGTCAGTGTACCCGGCTCCAGGCCGAATTCCTCGCCGATTGCCACGCGGACAGACGGCGCGGTAACGGCAACTACGGTGATTGTTTTATTGCGCAGTTTTTCGATTACGACATCAACCGTATCAACAGTATCGCTGATTGAGCCAAACGGGCAATTGATCAGACACTGTCCACAAAAAATACAGTGCTCCTGATCAATGGAGTGAATCGCGCCATACTTACCGTTAATGGCGCCTGTCGGACAGAAAGCTTTACAGGAGTCACAGCCTTTGCACTTGTTACGGTCAATTTCAATGATGTTTGTCAACTCAGTTGCTTGAAAACCGCTCATAATAACCCCCATGGGTAAAATTATTGTTAATTTTAGTTTAACAAATTGTTTTGGGTGAATGAATAATTATAAAATAGAAAAGTTTTTAAAAAAATAAAAAAAATAAAGGTAATTTTTTCACATTACTGCGAGTATATTGGTTACAGCGCTTGTTCTCCTGAAAATACTATTTAGCCGCTGCCGGCTCTCCTAAAAAATAAAGGTAAAAACCTTTAACCGGCGGGAATGTTTCCGTCGCTTTCAGGGTATACTTTTGATAAGTATCCTTTTCACAGGAGGGTTGTAATGAAACTGGATTCCATCGAGATCATTGGACAAATTGCCGACCTAAAAGAAATTGACTATAAAAACACACTTGCCGTCGCCACGCTGATTGAATTACTGGTTGAAAAAGGTCTGATTACCAAACATGAGTTCACCCGGAAAGCCCGGGAGCTGGAATTGTCCACTGAAGCTGAAATTACCGTGGTGCGCCGCTGCCGGTAAAAGGCAATAAAGAATTAGCAGGTATCCCTCCGGATACCTGCTAATTCTTTATTGCCTTGACCACCTTTAGATTTCAGGCTCAATCAGGCCGTAAGCGCCGTCTCTGCGCCGGTATACTACGTTGACATCCTCAGTGTCCGCGTTGGTGAACACAAAGAAATCATGGTTAATCAGATTCATCTGCATGATGGCTTCCTGCACATCCATCGGCTTAACGGCAAAACGTTTGGTTTTCACCAGCGGGAAATCATCGCTATCCAAAACCGGAGCGCTGACGCTGGCCGCATCAGGTTTAAGAATGCCAGAACGAAGCTTGCGGGCCAGTTTTGTTTTATATTTCTCTATTTGTTTTTCCAGTTTATCAATAACCAGATCAATTGAGGCATACATGTCGGTGGTCGATTCTTCGCCCCGCAGCAGCATCCCGTTTAAAGGAACGGTAACCTCCACAATATGACGGCCCTTTTCCACAGTCAGGATTACGGTAATTTCGCCAACGGTGTCAAAATACCTGGTAACTTTGCCGATCCGTTTTTCTACATATTCTTTTAACGCTGGTGTAATTTCAATATTTTTTCCTCGTACTGTAAATGTTGCCATACTACCCACCCCTTTCCTGTATTTCACTAATAGTATTCTCCAAAAAGAAAAAAAATCCTATTAAAGTTTACAATATTTAGATATATTTATAATGTTTGGCCATCGGCTGTTTCACTTGCCTGAAAATTAAAAATCCGGCTTAAACGATTAAGCCGGATTGATAGTGTCTATTTATTAAGCTGACTTTGTAACATTGGCAGCTTGGGGACCACGAGCGCCTTCAACAATGTCAAACTCAACAGTTTGACCTTCGGTTAAAGTTTTAAAGCCTTGATCCTGAATAGCGGAGAAATGCACAAACACATCGCCACCATCTTCTCGCTCAATAAAACCATAACCTTTTTCTGCGCTAAACCATTTAACTTTACCAATCATTCTGAAACTCCTCCTAGAAAAATAAACTGGCGCACCATATTTCTGGGCCACATTAGTCAGTATAACACTTCTGGTTATAATTGTCAATCAATACCAGCTTATAATATTTTCGAAAGAAATAATTTGGTCCGGCTTTCCCGGGCATGGCTGAATATATCTTCCGGCGTCCCCTGTTCTACCAGGCGGCCTTCATCCATAAAAATCACCCGGTCGCCCACTTCCCGGGCAAAACCCATTTCATGCGTTACCACAACCATGGTCATGCCCTCACGGGCCAGAGTTTTCATTACTTCTAAAACTTCGTTGACCATTTCCGGGTCCAGGGCCGAAGTGGGTTCGTCGAACAGCATGATCTTCGGCCGCATGGCCAGCGCTCTGGCAATAGCGACCCGCTGCTGCTGCCCGCCTGACAACTGCTCCGGATAAGCTGCGGCCTTGTCGGCCAGACCGACCTTCGCCAGCAACTCCAGACCGGCTTGCTCAGCCTTATCCCTGGCGGTCTTACGCACCTTTACCGGCGCTAAGATCACATTTTCGAGCACCGACATATGCGGAAACAGGTTAAAGCGCTGAAATACCATGCCAACTTCTTCCCGGACTTTATTGATATTGGCCTGGCTGGTAAGCGGAATTCCATCCACCGCAATCTCGCCCTCGGTTGGCACTTCCAGATAATTGATACAGCGCAGCAGCGTACTTTTGCCGGAACCGCTGGGACCAATGACGACAACCACTTCTTTTTCCCGGACGCTGGCATTAATCCCTTTCAGCACATGCAAATCGCCAAATTTTTTATGAATATTTTTAATGCTTATCATCGGTTTTGTACCTCCGCTCCAAATAATCAACCAAGCGGGAAATGGTAAAGGTCATGATTAAATAGATAAACGCCACCGACAGCCAGATCTCAAACGAACCATAGGTGCGGGCAATAATTAACTGGCCGCGGCGGGTCAGCTCCTCAAAGCCGATCACCGACACCAGCGAAGAATCTTTCAGCATGGCAATAAATTCATTGCCTAAGGGCGGTATAATCCGTTTAAAGGCCTGCGGCATAATAATATACCGCATGGTCTGCCCCCAGGTCATCCCCAAAGAACGGCCTGCTTCCATCTGACCTCTGTCGATCGACTGAATTCCGGCCCGGAAAATCTCGGCGACATAAGCGCCGCTGTTGATACTGCAGGCGGTGATCGCGGCAATAAACGGATCAATTCTTGTCCCGACAATCATTGGCAAGGCAAAATAGATGATAAAAATCTGAACCAGTAACGGCGTTCCCCGGATAAAATCAACATAAGCCCGCGCCAAAAGCTTCACGGGCCAGCAGCTGGACAAACGGGCAATACCGACAAACATGCCGATCAATAAGCCAAAGCTCACACTCAGTACGGTAATCTGTATGGTTATGCCTGCTCCTGTTAATAACAGCGGAAAGGAACGGACAACTAAGTCTAAATCGAAATTCATTCACCTTCACCCTTAGAAATTAATAATTAACCACTTCTATTGAATCTTAATGCACATAATGATTATATGCACCTGGTATGGACCTGTCAACCCTTTATTGCGCCCATCAGGTAATGCACCGGCCGGACAGCGGCAAACAGGCTAAAAAAAGAGAAGCTTAAAGCGATAAATTTTACGCCTTAAGCTTCCGGCAAGCCAATTGAACCGTCTGCGGTAAGTCAGCACCTGCTGCTTGCCTGGGGACACTTGATTGAATAAGTATACTGAATACATGATTATTCAGGTTTTACGCCAAACCATTTTACATAGATTTTTTCATATTCCCCGTTTTGTTTTAGCTCATCAAGGGCTTTATTTATTTTTTCGTTCAGCTCCGTATTTTTCTTGGCGGTTGCAATTCCATAATCTTCCGAGGTCAGGCGTTCACCAACGCTTTTGGCTTCCTGGCCGCCGCTTTGCACCAGATAATACTCGTTCACCGGCATATCATTCACAACGGCATCAACACCGCCGGCTTTAAGTTCCATGATTGCTTCAGCGGCGCTGTTAAACTCGCGGACTTTGGCATCCGGTATTTTCTTTGCTTCCATCGAGCCGGTTGTACCGATCTGTACGGCGATATTTTTACCGGCAAGATCCTTAAAGCCCTTAATGCTGTCATCATCCTTTTTCACCAGTATGGTCAGACCGGATTTATAGTAGGGCTTGGAGAAATTGACTTTCTGCGCCCGCTCGCTGGTTATGGTCATACCCGATATGGCAATATCAATATTGCCTGAATCCAAAGCCGGAATCAATCCGTCAAAACTTTGATTTTGATATTGTACTTCGTAGCCCATTTGCTTGCCAATGGCTTTAATTAAATCAACGTCAAAACCGGTAAGCTCATTGGTTTTTTCATCCTGAAACTCAAATGGCGCAAAGGTAGCCTCCCCCGCAGCTCTTAACACTTTAGCCTGACCGGCCTGCTGCTGGCCGCCGCACCCGGTCAAACCAAGGGCCAATACAAGTATGCCCGCCAGAACAAACGCTATCGTCTTTTTCGACACAATAAGAACCTCCTAAAAAGTATGTATTTAATCTACTTATAATAATACATAGTTTATGTATTATTAATCAAGCATTTTTTATTGTAGTACAGTTGCCGCCACAAAAGTAAAAGCCCGGAAATCCGGGCGTTATTTACGGTCTTGCCTGTCAGGTCGGGTTTATTTGTTGGCGTTAAAACACTCGCGGCAATAAATAGGACGATCATTGCGCGGTTTAAAAGGTACCTCGGTAGTTATCCCACACTGTGCGCAAACAACTTCGTGCATTTCGCGCTGTGGATGACTTTCACCGCCTTCGCGGCTGCGTTTTCTGGAATCGCGGCAGCTCCGGCAGCGCGCCGGCTCGTTTTCAAAGCCTTTTTCTGCATAAAACTCTTGCTCACCCTCTGTGAAAACGAAATCCTCCCCACAGTCCTTGCACTTAAGAGTCTTGTCCTGGAAAGCCATTAAAGAAATCCCCTCACCTTTTGATTTTTAAGGACCACTGCTTAGCCGACCTGGTCTTTGACCCCACACCCGCCTGCTGGAAGTTTCGCTAATAGGAACTATCCCCTCACTACTTCTACTCTCGGGCAATATAATATGTACAAGATTCCCGGCAGGTCTTACCTCTAAGCCGCACCATGATCAGAGCCGCTTTTGGACTCCTTACGTGGATCGTTTCGCCTGCGACTGGCATCGACTTTCAACCACAGACCTAAGCAATAGGTTCTTACAGTAAATTATAGTTTTTATGTCCAGAAATTGCAAGGGAAAAAATAGGAAACAAGCCTTGCCTAGGAAGGGGCAAGGCTCTTAGCCGCCTTAATCAGGTATTGATAGGAGGTATATTGCGCAGCTAAACTTTTACTGGTAAGAAGACATAATTCATTAATAAACTTCAAATCCGCTTCCGATACCGGTATGGTGGTGAAGCTATAGATTAAATTGCCATACCCGGTCTCGTCAAACATCTTGCTAATTTCATTCATGGTAAAAAAACGTAAATGGGTCCGGTCCAGAATGCCGGCATCCTGGTAATTCCAAAATCCGTTCAGCATATCCCGAATGACGCTGAAATGCATAACATTGGGAATGCTGGCAATAATTTTGCCGTCCGGCCGCAGGTATTTGTGAACTTTTCTAAGGACCTGCCAGGGATCGGTCATATGTTCCAGGACATCGGCCATAATAATATAATCGAAAAATAATTCCGGGTAGCCAAGTTCAATTTTTTCCAGATCGCCAATGGTAACCTGGGCAAACAATTGCGCGCTTTTCGCTGCATTTTCGTTAAGCTCAATGCCGTATAAATCAACATCTTTAAATACATGCTTTAATTTCAGCAATATGCCGCCGCAGGCGCAGCCGACTTCCAGCACCCGCATTGTCCGGTCCGGCACCGCATCCAGCAGGTTGACGATTTCGTTGCGGATAAAAGTAGAATAAGTGGGATTAAAGCCCCATTTGGTTTCAAATTTCTTGGCATTGTCCCGCAATAGGCGGACAAATAAATCATTGTTGGATTTAAAGGAGATACTGCCAAAATGATGGATAAACGTATCCCGGCATAAAATTAAGCGGTAACCGGCCAGCCTGATACGCAGGGAATAGTCGTCATCCTCGTAATTGCCCGGTGTAAACAGCTCGTCTAACAGCCCAACCTCATCAATGACCTGTCTTTTGATTAACAGGCAGAAACCTACCAGTTTCAAGCGTTCTTCCCATTTTGCCGGATCAGAGACATTATACTCCCTGGCAAACTGCTGCATCTCTTCCGTACATTTATAGTTGACCGGAACTGACTGGGAATAAGAACAATTATTGGTTACCGCGCCCACCGCGCCGACCGACTCACTGCTGTATAAACAGGTGGTCAGATTGCTCAGCCAATTGGCAGTAACAATGGTATCGTTATTCAGCAATAAAATACTGTCCCCCGCTGCAATCTCAATCCCCTGGTTACAGCCCTTGGGAAAGCCTTCATTGTTACTATTCAAAATACTGCGGATATCCGGTTGCTCTTTCAGCCATTCTACCGTGCCATCAGTTGAATGATTATCAACCACAATGATCTCATACGTGCCGGACGCTGTATATTCCCTGATGCTGTCAATACAGGTCTGGGTATGAGCAAGCTTGTTATAAGTCAACATGACGATGCTTGTTAACATACCATCTTCCTTTCTTACAACAATAATCCGTCTTTCCCTGGTAAGCGACAAGAACAAACAATTACTATATACTATTCATACCTATGCCAATAAGTGCGGCGGATATGCCTGTTTGCGGCAGACAAAAAGCCGACGGGATGCCTCCCCCTTTGTCTTGAGACAAAAGGAGCATCCCGTCGGCCGGAACACCGCCCATCCGGTAATTAAACCGCTTTTGAAACCAATTCCTTAGTTTCAAGAATGCTGCCGTCAATGCCAATGATGACGGTCTGAAAAGGTATCTGTCTGCCGCTGCTGACCAGCGCCGCAAGGGCCGCATTGGCCAGGCCGCTGCAGCAGGGCTTTTCCATGCGCAGCACAGTTACACTCTGAATGCTGTTGAGCTGGAAAATCTGGCCAAGCTTATCGGCATAATTTCCTTCATCAAGCTTCGGACAGCCGATTAAGGTAATTTTCCCCGGCATAAAATCCCGGTGAATATTGGCATAGGCATAAGCCGTACAATCGGCCGCAATCAGAACATCCGCCCGGTCAAAATAAGCGGCGGCCGGCGGCACAAGCTTAATCTGGCAAGGCCATTGCTGCAGCTGCGATGCCACCGGCTGGGCTTGCTCCGCCGCAGCAGCCGGTCTTTTGCGCTCAATCAGATTGGCAACAGTGCCCGGGCAGCGGAATTCTCCCGCCATTGCCGCCGGCGCAACCGTCTGCTCCGCCGGCTGCTCTTCCAGAATAATGGCTCCATTGGGGCAGACCGGCAGGCACATGCCCACCCCGTCACACTGGGCGGGAGCGACCAGCTTCGCCTTGCCATCCACCAGCTGCAAAGCCCCCTGGTGGCAGGCCTGGATGCACAGCCCGCAGCCAACACATTTATTTTCATCTATTTTACTAAGCTTTTTCATTAACATTGATTTCGCCTCCTTATGGCTTTATAACTTCATTATACAGAAAGCTGGTCAATGTTGCTGTGATTCAGGTCACACCAAAAACGACATAAAAAACCGCTTGACAAATGCGTCAAACGGTCAAAAAACATTACGCATAAACATCCATTGCGGGCTGGTTACGATAGGCCGGATTGAAATAGTATCCGTCCGACTGCTTCAAAATGGTTTCCACAACATCGGATACCGCCGGTCCCAGATATTTTTTGTCCAGCAGCAGCTTGCGCACCCCCTCCGGGTCGCCGGCAATCTTTTCGGCAAAGGTATGCTCATCAAATTTAAGTTCGCCGGTATAGCGGTTCAAGCTCAGGCCCATTTCGGCGAAAGCGTCCGCATGCTCGCCTGTCAATAACTCTTTCACCTTGTCCAGCAGCGCCCGGCCTTCATTCGACAGCCGGTCGGAATCGGCCAGCGTTTGATTCAGCTGCCGATAGCTTTTGCACAATTCCCGCACCGCACTTCTGGCGAAGGTTTGAAACGCCGAGCCATTCTTATCCTGGCTGTACATTGTCGCCAACAGTCCGCTGGCCCCAAATGCCTTAAGCTTGGCTTCAACCCCGGTCGCCGCGCTTTGCAGGTCTCTGCTCTGCTTCCTGATGCTCTCCCGTTCAGCGGAAGCCCGGGCAAGTTCCGCACTGCACAAGGCAGTCTGACTTGTTCCGACGGTCATGCTCATCTTCCCCGCCACCTCATTTTTTATAGTCGAGACGAACGCCGACAGGCCCGCCCGCTCCATACCCGTCATAAGCCTGAGACACCGTCTGCTGGTATTTCATCCGGCTTAACGCGGCCTGCAGCCGCTGGGTGATCCGGGTATTTCCCCGGCCGACCTCGGCCAGCAGTTCCCGCCCCTCAGGCGTTGACAGCCACTTATCCGGGTTCGCGCTTATTTGGGCCTGCAATCTTTCCCGCTGCTCCAGCAGGTCGAAGAACAGTTCGTCCCCATCCTGGCCGACAAACCGCTCCATCTCTCTGGTTAAAAACAAATAATCCGACCATAGCTGCTGTGAAGCCGCCATACTGCTCACTCCCTAGGAATTATTGCCCAATTGCTGGCTGAGCCACGCACTTTGCTGATTCATGTTACTAATGGCTGTTTCCATGGCATTAAACTGTTTATAATAACGGGCCTCTATCATTTCCAGCTGGCTGTTCAGGGAAGTAAGACGCTTATTATAATTGGTCAGGCTCTTCGCAAGATTGCTGCTGGTATCCGTAATATTGGGCTTGCCGGCTTCTGTCTGCAGCTGCGTCAATACTTTATCCAGCTGGGCGTAAATACGGTTGGCCACGCCTTTGGACTCATTGGTATCGCCGCCAAGTGTGCCAAAAATCTTATAGACAATATCGGGGTCTGCTTCCAGGGCTTCTTTCAGGTCATCCTCATCAATCTTAATCTTGCCGCCATTGCTGACAGCGCTGGTAATGACGCCGTCCTCACTGACATAACTGCCGGTATTAATGCCCAGACTGCTGGCGCTGGTATATTTGCCGGTAATACCCTGAACCGGGTTAACAAAATTCAGTCTCAGCCCGCTCAGCAGGGAGGACAAAATAGAGTCCCGTTTGAGCATCCCGCTCTTGGCCTTAGCTTCCCAGGCGGTTATTTCCGTATCCTTCATCTCGGCCTTTTGCTCATCGGTCAGCGGCGTAAAGTCCCGGTAGCGTTCCTCGTTCAGCTCGGTATTGATCACGTCGATCAGCGCATTATAATCATCAACAAACGATTTGAGGGTAGCGATCGCTTTCTCATTATCCTGCTTGACTGCGACAGATGTGGCGGTATAAGTATCCTCAGCCGTCTTGGCACTTACACCCTTAAGGGTGTAAGTCACCCCGGAAACGGTAAAGGTATTGGAGGCTTGCGTCAGGTCTACCCCGTCCAGCGTAAATTCGGCATTTTGGCCGGTTCTGGCGGTAGTGAGGTCCTCATCGGTAACCAGCTTTAAAGAATCGCGCAAAAAGGCCCAGCCGTCCGAATCACCATCGGTGCCGGTAAAGTCAATCTTAGCCAAGGTTCCTGTAGAAGTGGTATTTAGAAAGAACCGGTCCAGCGTGGCATCATAGCTTGCTTTTACACCAGCGCCGGCATTGTTGATTTTTTGCACAACATCATTGATGCTGGCTGTCTGCGGATTGACGGAGATCGTTTTACCGTTAATCTTGAACTCCAGACTGGTCACGTCATCGCCCAGCCCGAACTGCTCTTTTAACGTATTCTTGGAAGATCCGGTAGTAATATTACCGCTGCTGGTCAGCTTAACACCATCGGCCAGCTGTTTAACCACAAAAGAATGCTCAATATTCGAAGCCTCGCCATTGGCAACGGCAGTAACCACCGCATCATTAGAGGAGGTCACCTGCTTGGGCGAAAGCGTCGACTGCAGGCGGAAAGTGTTCAACGTATTATTGCGGAAATCGTCAACCAACGTATAAATGGTATTATAATCCTTCTTTTTCCATTCGGCCTGCGTTTTTTGCTGCTGAACCTTCTCATATCTGGTTCGCTGCGCTTTCATCATATCTTTGACAAGCTGGTCAACATCCATGCCTGAGCCGCTTAAGCCGTAGGTCCGTATTGCCATCGTAAATCCACTCCCATTCTATCAATTTGCCGGTAATTATGACAGCTGCCGGCGGTTTTTCACACATTTTAACATATTCTCTTATATTTTATCGACAAAAAACAGCCAAACCTTAAGCCGGTTTGGCTGTTTTAAATAAATTTCACAAAATATTTATAGCTGATGCTATACATGCTTCCAACGCAGGGGAGTGCCTTGCTTCAGGTCGCAAACTACCGGCTTCCCCAACACTACATCCCAATACTTGGGCGGCAGGCCCAGACCAGGGCGGATAATACGAAGGTTTTCCGGAGTTAACGCCTCTCCGGCTTTGATATCCTGAGCTATATACAATGACCGGCGATGCATCAACGACTGCGCCTCCGCGGCCGACGGGCCATAATGAATACGCCCCAGCGCCTGATGCGCCCGTTCGGCCTCCTCAGCCAGCTGCTTCAATTCGGCTGGTTCCAGTGAAAATGCCGAATCAACCCCGCCGTCGGCTCTGGCAAGTGTAAAGTGCTTCTCAATAAACGACGCTCCCAAGGGCACCGCCGCTACGGCCACACCAATTCCCAGGGAATGATCGGACAGACCGGTGACACAATCAAAGCTTGCCCGCAGATGGGGAATGGTCAATAAATCCGAATTGACCGGACTGGACGGATAAGTGCTGGTGCACTTTAATAAAACCAATTGGTCATTGCCGGCACTCCTGGCTGTTCTGACAGCCTCATCAATCTCAGCCAGAGTGGCCATACCAGTTGATAGAATCAGCGGTTTACCTGTCAAAGCGACCCTACGGATGAGCGGCAGATCAGTAACTTCAAATGAAGCAATCTTATAACAGGGTACAGCCAGTTCCTCTAAAAAATCCACGGCAGTCTCATCAAAAGGACTGCTGAAGCCTACTATACCATGTTCCCGGCAACGGTCGAAAATTGGCTTATGCCAGCCCCAAGGCGTATAGGCTTGACTGTAAAGATCGTATAATGACCTGCCGCTCCATAAGCTTTGCGGGTCTTCCACCATGAAGGCCCCGTCCCGGCAGTTGAGAGTCATAGTGTCGGCCGTATAGGTCTGCAATTTCACCGCCTGCACCCCGGCTGCGGCTGCGGCGTCTACAATAGCTAAAGCCCGCTCCAGAGAATGATTGTGATTGCCGGACATTTCAGCGGCAATGAACGGACGATATCTGGAGCCTACAAAAAAACCACCAATCTTCACCGCTTGCATAAGTGCGGCTCCCTCCTTCGAAATAAACTGGCTAAAGCATCATCCAACGCATTTAAAGAAACAATTTGCTGCTCGGCCTGATATTCTTCCGGAATTTCAACAGAACGGTGCTGCCCTGTCAATACCCGGATAGTGCGAAAGCCCAGCGGCTTAATTCCTATAAAATCTTTGCGGGGATTGTCGGCAACATAAACCACCTGTGCCGGTTCAACCTTCTCCCATGCACAAATTCGCGTAAAACAATAAGGCGATGGTTTGGCATGATGAACGCCAAACCGGTGCGTAATCAAGTACCTGTCAACCAACGCCGGCAAACCGAGCGCTATTATTTTATTATATTGCACCACTTTATTGCCGTCTGTCACAATATACAATGGGTAGGCCTTAAACCGGGCCAGACAGGCAACCGCTTCCGGGTATAACTGAATGGCCGGTTTATGCAACCGGTAAGCCGTTAAACAGCGTCGCACATTCCGCCGTGAGTAACTGCCAAAATGCAATAATAAATCATCAAAAATCCGGCCCCGGCCCCCGGCCAGCCGGGTTTGCATAAAAGCATAGGTTTCCGCAAAACCAGCCAGCTTCTCCTGTTCCAAAAACCTGGCAACTGCTGCAAAGCCGCTATCTACATAAGTCAGCTCATCATAAAGCGTATCATCTAAATCAAATGCCAATATAGTTTTCATTCATCCACTTCCATAACCAAATCCTGCGGATAACGGACTTGTCTTAATTCCTTTTCCCTACACTTAAACGGATATTGCCGCAAATCTTCTCCGCGGCTCTCTAACAAAAACCAGTACAAACTATCCAGTCCTGCGGCAATGCTCAAGGTTGATGCGCCGCCAAAACGGGCGTTGCATTCTATCACGACAATTTTATTCGTCCCATCAACAAGCACCTGTAAAACAACATGCCCGTACAAGCCTAGCTGTTCAATATACTCAGTGCATTTTTTTCCCAAAACCGCATCATTGACTGTTGTGGTTACCTGAGATTCGCCATTTACCACAACATCCCTTGTCCGGCAGACCGCACCTTTTACCCTGCCGGATTGATCGACATAGGCGTCAACACTGTATTCCTTTCCACTGACGAAAGGCTGAAAAACAGGCTGTTCCATTTTCCTAGCCCATACCTCAGCCTCCCGCTGCGATAACTTTAGCCCCAGTTGGCGCGATCCAGCTCCGTACCGCTCTTTAACCACATACCAGTCTGCATTCAAACCGTCCGGCTTCAGCCTGGTTTCAATCGCAGGAATATCCAACGCCCGGCAATGCTCGTAAAATGCCAACTTATCCAGTGAACCCGCTGTGGGCTCCACTCCTGCCGCCATGACTGCGATCCCATGACTGTGCAGCCATGCCTTACGCTCACTCCAGAAAAGTAATTCTCCGTCACGAGTGGGAATGATATAGCGCACATCACGGCACTGTAAACCAGCAAGCAGCTTTTGATTCGTAATCGCAGAAAGCAGCGGCATCTGCCAGAAATCATCAGCGAAATACTTTGCCGAACATTTCGCGTCACAGTCTGCGGCAATTACCTTGCCATTGCCGCAGAGCTTGTCCATTGCCTGCCTGACTGCCTGTAATAAGGGAATTTTTCTTGCGGCACTGGAAACCAGAATGTTGCCTTGCTTTCCCGCACATCCCATTTGCATTAATATGTCCACCACTTTCTCTGTCCCGTTATGTGGCACAATCACCCGTGCCTTGTGCGACATTTCAGCCAATAACCTAGGAACAGCAATAAACTGCTTGATTGACGCCCTAATCATCCGGCAGTCAACTTCAGAGTGCTTTCCTAAATAGCAGATGGCTCCTGCCCGCTCCAAAGCACGCGAAGCTTCCACCTGGTTATCGGCAACGCTAATCACAATTGACGGCAATCCTAAATAACAGCGCTCCCACAATGCAGTGCCACCCGCCCCGATTGCCAGATCAGCCAGGTTCATGCGTTCAGCCATATTTGACACCTGGCAGAAAAGCTCTACCTCTGGCAGCGATAAGCACAACCGGCGGATCTCTTCTTTATTAGGATTCGCCGCTCCAACAATTACTTCAACGCGAAACCGGCGATCCTCCCAGCCTGCCAACGCCTTTAAGATCTTTCCAGTCTCATTTGTAGGATCGCTGCCGCCGAAAAATATCTGGACCCGCCTGACTTCTTCGGCAGTGCGTATTCTGCCGGCAACAAGTGAGAATTCCTCCCGCAACAATGCATACTCGGGACCCAGCAGCAGTTTTGTCGCTGATGAGGTTAAGTTACTATACCGGTCTAAAGCCTGCCCATAATTTGCATCCAAAAGCAAATCACACGTATGCCTTCTGTTCGCTAAATCATCGATAACCATCACTTTTCCCACACACGGCCGTATTGTGCTTTCCCAACACGCATCCAGCCGGTAATGGTCGGCAATCAGCCAGTCTACCGGTACTGGCATGCTGTTCAATACCTGCTTTGTCACTATAGCATCTGAGAAAAAGGGGGGATTTGTATCGGCAATTTCCAGCAAAAAAACCGGAAATCCTCGCAGTTTTGCCAACCCAGCAACGTTTCCCGGCAAATTGCGGCAGATAAAAACAATTTTATTTCCGGCAGCCCGCAAACTTTCGGCCAAAGTCAAGCAACGCATCATATGACCTGTGCCAATTTGGACGGAGGAATCGGTGCGTATTGCAATTTGCATAGGTATCACCTGCTTGTAGAATTACAATATATTCATATCAATATTTCCATTTAAGTACGTTCACACCTCAACATACTTTCCGCGAAATTAGTCTCACCTTCTAAACAGGAACCCTAAAATAAAGAGATGTTGAAATATGTGCTATCACGTAATAGCATTTTACTAAAAATATCAAAATAAACTTACCGCCGCCATACAACCTAAGCTCAATTTACTCTTCATAGCGAAGCAATACTGGCCGCAACTCGCGCCATGTCATATGAAATTGCTCATAACTTAGGTTCCTAATCTCCTTGCCGAGAATAAGTTTCATATTTTGAACAGCATCCAAATATCCCGGATAAAGAGTCGCTGCTCTGTGGAAATAATGTAATGCTTCCTTCATTTCTCCACTAACCGCCAACAGCACCCCCAAATTATTACAGGCAGCACCATGATCCCCATCTATTTCTAGTACTTGAGCAAAATTTGCTTTCGCTTTTTCCCAGCTCTTCTGCTTTACATTATATAAACCCAGTAAAAAATGTCCGGCCATTAACAACGGATTACGGCAAAGGGCTTGCTCTATAAAAGGTAATCCAATATCGCATTTATCCAGCTGCAACAATATCCCTGCGTAATTAACTGCATTGATTTCCCAACTCAAATTCCGCCGAAAAATTGCTTTCTCAATTTCTGAATACCTATATTGCTTTAATACAGCTAGTTCGCCGCCCCTCATAACAGTTATCGTTTTTGAGGTATTACACTGATGTCGGCGTACTAAGACTAATGGTGTATCCACATACCCAAAAGCTCCTCGCAGTGACAAACGCAACCATAAATCCCAATCCTCGGCAAAATGAAGATGGGGATTAAACCCGCCAACTTCCAATAAAGCATCCCTGCGCACCAAAGCCCCAGAGACAGTAATAATGTGATTTCGCAAGATAAAGTAGCCAAATAGCTCGTGAGGTAAAACCTGTTTCCAACGAAAAACCCCACCTATTTTCTTTCCGTCCTGATCAATTTGCTGGTAGGCACTATGAATCAAAATCACCTTTTCAAAACCCGTATTTTCAAGTTGCTTCACACGATTCAATTGCTCTGACAGTAATTGCAAGGAAGCAACATCATCCCCATCCATGAATAAAATCCAATCGTTTTTTGCTATTTGGACACCATAGTTTCTTGCTGCGGAAACCCCCTGCTTTGAAGAAAATCGATGTAATTTCACCCTGGAATCACGTGATGCTATCTGTTCGACAATTTGACAAGTACCATCCGTACTTGCATCATCAACAACAATAATTTCGTCAAGCGCTTCTTCTTGCCGCAATAAACTGTCAAGAGTTTCGCAAATATAGGAAACCGCATTATGGATGGGGACAACAGCAGAAGAAAGCATACCTGTATTTATTCCATTTACTACTTTATTTTTTTGTTTATCCATTTATATGCTCCAGTTCAAAGGAACACCTTAAGTTATATTCCTTATAGTTTCCGTAATGATATCCATCTCCCGTTGTCGTTCTTCTCTGCCTGAAGTCATCGTCAATGCCCTGGACTGCCTGCGGAAAAAATTCATTGGTGTTATAGTAAAGGCTACATTCCCTTCCTCTAACAAGCGGATATAGCAATATAAGTCACCACATTGTTTGAATGTCTCAAGATTATCTAGAATTTCTTGGCCCAAACTCTCTTTTTTCATTACTACTGCCGAAACATTCTGGATTAAATTAGATGTTGACAAATATTCCTGCACAAATATTTTTCCATTATAGATACCTTCTTGTATTAAACCACTATATGGATTATCCCCAATATGCGTATCTGAACAAAACCCTTGCCATTCTTCGTTTTCATCCACCAATAGTGAATCGCAGAAACTTAAAACAACCTTTTTATCTGCTGAAAAAGCTAACATCAGTTTCCTCAACATAATGGGCGAAGCATAATCATCCGCTTCAGCAATCCAAATATAATCGCCGCGAGCAGCTTCTATCCCCTTTTTCCATTGCTTGAATACGGATCCAGAGTTTCGGTCACTTATAATGATTTGTGTAAGACCTACATATTCACAAAGAAGCTCCCTTGCAATCATCACGCTATCATCACTCGATGCATCGTCAAGAAAAATAATTTCATAAACAGGATAATATTGATTTACAATACTTCGCAGACGTTTAGAAAGATATTGCTCATAATTATAATTGGGGACGATAACACTTATCTTTTTGTAAGCCAATCCCAACTTATTCGCAATTTCATACATATAGTCAATCCAATTTTTTTTATCATTTAATTCTAAAGTGTTAATTGCATAAAAACAATCGAAATACTTAATAAAATCCATTACCCTGTCTGAAGAATTTCCCAAATACATTAATCTAGAATAACCGGTCTTTTTATATTTCCAGGCATTATATTTTAGGTTATTCTCATTTAAAACATCAAGTGAAAGCCAACGGATCTTTACTTTAAACAATTGCTCAAACCAATACTGTAGGCTATGCACCCAATGCTCCGGTGCCTCAGGATCAAGTAAACCTAAAACTCTATCCTCAACTTGCCTATAAAGCACCTCTTCCTGAATTTCAGATATTAAACCTAGACGATCGATAAGGCGAATTGACTTTCGCCCTTTTTCAGAAATATCTTCTACTCCAGCATCAATCATACTTAAAAATGTAAGTTCCTTTAAAATTGCATAATAAGGTATTATATTAAAATAATGCTTTTTATTCTTGAATCCCATACAATTTAATTGATCGCTAATTGGGCCAAAATACATACTTGCAATGAATATTCTCAAATTTTCCTTGTCTTCATATAATAACCTGTCCGGCTTATCAATAGCAATCCCATTAAAGAAAGCACCCCATTTTTCAGGGTCATTATCAACTATATAAGATACTTTTCCAGGAAAAATCCTGGCAAGATGTTGTCCTGCTTTTCCTGCACCAAATATAACATAAACCCTATTTTCCATCTGTAATTCCTTTCTGTAACTAGGAAATGGTATATGGTTCCGTGAGAATCAGCCTTGAACTTAAATCTAATCGCAAACTGGCTACCCGATGTAAATCGGTCTTTACTTTTCGGCTTTTTAAAAATTGACTTCCGTTATGCTCTGGCTTGCTTGACGTTGAAACTACTCCCTAGTACGACTTTTAATTAATGCCTTGGCCGTAGCGTGAAGATTTCCGTAACCATATTTTCGATCTGGCTCCAAATGAGCACCTTCCGCCCACTCATTCCAAGCATTAACAAAAATAAATTGTTGTTCATTGGGTAATTTGTCTTTTGTGAAACGAATCGCATTTTCCAACCAATTTTGATACTTTTCCGGGCAGGAATCATGGAAAATAGTTGCAGCATCGGGACGTCGAGCCGTATTATCCCAGCCAGGCATAACTCCCCTGAAAATTAAGCCTTTTTCTTTATGCAAATAATCTTTGTTTATGCAGAAATTATAGTCATATATAGCACCTGAAAAATTTGAATTCATTAACATAACGCTATCCGTAATATCTTGAGAATAAAACCCAAAAGGTGGAAATTCGATTAAAGCATCTAGGCCATAAATATCATTTTGCTCAAGGCCAAAGCCCTTAATACCTGCCACAAACAAATCACCTATATCCATTTGACGACAATATTCTTTCCAAATTTTTATAGTTTTTTCAGGATCTGGAAATAGCAATGGCCGATATACTATAAATAACGGTCTGCCTTGAATTTTAATATATCTCTTAGACTTAAAATACCTAGCAGCATCTTCAATAAAAGCTAAATCATCTTCTTCGGAATGGTTTTGAGAAATTAATATCTCGTTTTCCAAACCATCCCAACGCCGAGTCCAATTTTCATTAGCCCAGCAAAGGCAAAATGGGTATACCAATTCTTTATGCTTTAAAAAATTATTCACCGGTGTTTCTAATAATCGCTGGCCGGCAAACCAATAATGATAGAAACAGAATCCGTATATCCCATACTGCTTTGCCATTTCAACTTGTCTTTTCATTATCCCAATATTACGAAGGTCATAAAAGCCTAAATCAGTGGGAAAATGTGGCTGATAGTGACCATTATATTGAGGCACCGTTTTTGTTACATTGGTCCATTCTGTGAAACCTTTCTCCCACCAAGAATCATTTTCCGGTATAGAATGAAATTGAGGAAGATAAAAAGCGATCAACTTTACATCTTGTTCAGTTAAATCAACCTTTAAGTATGGATCATCATCAATAAAATCTTTCGATTTCTCACTAGCACTCCTAATGAGATTCATTATATAAGTTTCATATATTTTTTCACTATCAAGTTTATTTACAGGATACTTTAATGAGGGCAGCTGTTTGTTTATTGCTAAAATTCTGGTCAGCCAATTCCCCGGTAAAATAATCTGCTCTGCTTTTATCCCTCTTTCCAACAATTGTTTTTTCATATCATAACAATAATTTAACGAGGCAATAATGATGATATCATCACCATCAATAATTGCGTTATGCGGCGAAAAGACTGTAAATCCTGTCACAGTGGAAACTCTTTTTCTTGGATTGTTATCCAAAAAACCTCTGATATAATACTTATGATTATTGGAAACATAATTCGTAAGCAAATATCGACAAGTAGCTTGTCCACCCTGTCCCGTACTAAATATATATATTCCTAATTTGTTAGTACAATTAGCATTAGGTACATTTAAATTGTCTAATGCTAATTGTACTATTTCTTCTAATTTACTTAGTGCGGCTACATTAGAATTGACATTGTCCACCAAATCACCAACTTATCACTATATTAACTACAGTTTTCCAATCACCATTCGACTTATATTCACTTAATTGCTCTATTAAAATGTAACTTCATATCCAAAAAACTATCAAACAACTCACTACTATAAAAATGATGTCTTTCTTCAAATCCCATTGTTTCTAACCGCTTTGAAAATGCGGTATAAAACTGACTTGCTACAATTATAATCAGATCTTTTGTATTTTCTTTTAACAAAACAGAAGAGTTATATACAGGTAACCCGTTGACTATACTGTTCCATCTTTTAGGATTGTCTTCCACAAAGTAATCTACTTTAACAGGGAAACATTGCAGTAATAGTTGGTTTGACAAACCCGATCCAAAAAACACCACTCGCTTATTTTTAAGTAAATCAGCTACTTTTCTACCACAAACAATAAATTGATATATTTCCCCAGTAGCTCTTTGTTGCAAATATTCTTTTACTGCATATGGGAATCTATCATAGTTTTGTTTAAATTCAGTATTTTTGGGGGACACAATTATCTTTTCCCACTGGCATATTTCTAAGCCACTACTATGAAACAAATGGCGAATTGTATTTTCTGTAAAGAAGAAAATATGCGAATCATCAAGCAATCCAAATGAATGATATTTAAATTTATCTTGCATAAGATCCATCAATATTGCATTATGGGCGATATTAGGAATAGAGGCTACTATTTTCCCATTTTCTTTCAAAAAACCTACTGTTCGCTGAAGGACTTCATAAGGGTTCTGCAAATGCTCTAAAACATCTGCCAAAATAATATAGTCAAATTTATTATTAGATAGCTTACCAACCCATTCAAAATTATTTAGATCTGTAACAATCATTTTGTCAGCGTATACGGCAGCTTTAGCTGCTGATAGTTGATCTACTTCAATCCCAGTAACGGAGCATTGCAATGTTTCTTTTAAATACTTCGTCATGTAACCGGTAGCGGTGCCGATTTCTAAAACTACCGACTTAGGCTTAATTTGCCTAAGTATTAATGAATGTGAACTTTCTCCATTCATTTGCATTTCAAGGTCATATTTAAAAGCATTCTGTGGCAATAATTCTTCTAAATATTGATCAGAATGAACAATATTAGCTTCGTTAACCCCCAAGCTTAACAACTGATTTTTCATTTCATCAGCGTATTTATCAGAGGCAATGAAAATATAATCGTTCGCATCAATTATATCACTACTTGGCGTTGTTACAGGAAGGTCCTTAAGCATAATGCCATTTTTCTTCGAATCATTATCCAAGAAGCCCTTTAGTTCATATAGATCATACGAAGTATATAATTTTAAATTTTCTAATACTAAATTCCCGCCATAACCTGTACCAAAAATATAAATACCTATTTTCTCCTGACCTGTTAAGCGATCAAGTAGATGCTGAAAATTTATTGCCTTTCTTAATACGCCCACGCTTTCCCTCTCCTTCAGTTGCAGTACAGGAACTAAATCAATATAAGTGTTATAAGCTGAGAAACTTTTCCTCCCTTGTACGAATAAGCGCGTTGGCAGTCGCTTGAAGATATGCATACCCGTATTTACGATCAGGTTCCAAATGAGCACCTTCTGCCCATTCATTCCAGGCATTTATAAAGACCATTTGCGTATCAATCGATGCTTGACTTTTACTTAATAAAATAATGTTTTCCAACCATTTCTGGTATTTCTCAGGACTGGAACCATGGTAAATAAGAGAATTGTTAGGTCTTCTTGCGGTGTTATCCCACCCTGGCATAACGGTTCTAAATGTTATATCATCATTTTGGTTCTTCTCTACAAGCATTCTACGTTTAATGATTTCCAACCTTTTATCTATATCTTTTTGATAATCATAGATTAATCCTTTAAATTGAGGATTCATTAACAAAATGTCATTGCTTATATTATGTCGGCAAAAATCGTGAGGTGGAAACTCCACTGCCGCATCAAGGCCGTATTTCCGCGGATTGTTAAACCCATAATTTTTTACACCAATAATAAACAAATCACCGATCCCCGCCCGAATACAATAAGTACGCCATCGTTCAACTGTTGCTGTAATATCAGGAAATAGCAGGGGACGATAAATGATAAGCAGCGGTTTCCCCTGTATTCGAATATATCTTGTATCGCTAAAATGTCTGCTTATATCCTCAATGAAGGCCACGTCATCTTCTGGAGAGTGATTCTGTGCTATTAGCAGCTCATTCTCCTTCGCATCCCAACGACGATTCCAGTTTTCATTAGCCCAACAAAGACAAAAGGGTATATCTAATTCTAAATGATTTAATAACTTATTGACTGGCATTTCCAGTAACCTTTTTCCTGCAAACCAGTAATGATAAAAACAAAAGCCGAAAATACCATATTTTCGGGCAAGTTCAATTTGCCGTTTCATTACCTCAATATTTCGAAGATCATAAAAACCTAGATCGATGGGAAGTTGCGGCTGATAATGTCCCATATACTGCGGAACTGCTTTCGTAACATTCGTCCATTCAGTAAAGCCTTTTCCCCACCAAAGATCATTCTCCGGGATTGAATGAAATTGCGGAAGATAAAAAGCGATTAGCTTCACATCCTGTTCAGTCAAACTAATGTTCAGGTTGTTGTCATATTCGACAAACTCCGAGGATTTAGAAATTGCATTTGAAAATATATTTCTAACATATTCAATATAAAATTTGTTTTTTTGCGGTTCATTCTCAACATAACGATATTGCAGCGTTGAGTTAAAATTATTCTCAGGCAACAAGGTTTTTAGCCAATTACCTGGTAAAATAATATTTTCTTTAGCTACCCCCATCTCCAGCAATTGTAGCTCCATTTCCTCATAGTGAGTAAATGATGCAATAATAATAACGTCATTATCGGTAATTAATTCTTTATTAGGAACATAAATAGGTAACCCTGCTATTTCTTCACCCTGTTGTGCAATATTGTTATCAAAAAAACCTCTTATATTGTATTTATAATGCCACTCAGTCAATTTTAAATATTCTAAGGCAGCTTGTCCGCCTTGCCCTGTGCCAAAAATATAAATCCCCATATTATATTTATCTAAGTCACCTTGATTAATATAGCTTTTTAAGATTTTACAAAGATTAGATTTTACCTCTTGCAACGGATTACATTTAGTTTCTTGATTGTTATTCATTTAAAATCCCCATTGTCTTTAAAATAAAAAATTCTTAAATAACTGAAACCCACTACAAAATACTTTGAAATTCCTTTTATTTTATAACATAGAGTTAAGAACTATTCAAGATGGCGCAGGAAGATGTCATACCCGCTCCAATAGTGGATATTCTCCTTGAAGCCCATTTGCCTAAGCTGGTAGCTAATGGATTTATAGTACTGACTGGCTACAATAATAGCTATCTTATCTTTATTTTCAATTAAAAGTTCCTGGGGAGAACAAATATTTCTTTCTCCCAAGACCTGCCCCCATTTTTGGCTATCGTTGTCCACAAAGTACGCCGCTGAAATCAAAGTTTGTTTAATAATTCGCTCGGCAGCGGTTCCCGAACCAAAAAAGACCACTTTTTTATCTTTTAGCTTATTTTGCAGATATTCCTTTATAAATTCACTTTGAATTTCTAATTGTTGTTTGAGACTTCTAATTTGTTCATGCATACGAGTTAGCTCTATCAAAACCTGTTCATAATTAGCACCATTTTTCCAATAAAGCGAAGTATTTTGTTGTTCACTTTTTTGGGTACTGCGCTTTTCAAAAACCTGCGGAATAAATTGTCGGTTCTCCTCTAACCTTAAACTTAAATACTTAAAAATTTCTGTACTACAACTAATTTTTTGATAAAAGTCGAAATCAATTTTATGTTTTTTTCTAAAGTATTCTACAGAATATTTTAGAAAGTTGGAAAGCCAGCCAGGATTGTAAATATAATCCATAGGGATTGAATATCTAGTTAAAAAATAATACAAATATTTACTTTTATCTTCATTTTCTTTTTCCAAAATTTCATGTATATCTTTTAAATTTTGACCATCTGATATGTAGCTAAAACAATTTTTACCCAAAGTAATTAATTTATTATCAAATAGCAAGGTTTGCAGTCCCACTGAAGAAGATACGGTTACAACCATATCAATAAAAGGCAAAAAATACTGGGATGAAGCATATACCTGGTCAAATTCTTGTGAATATAATAAATTAGCATATTTTGTTTTTAAGAAGCTAAAAGCAGAATCACTGATTAAAGAGTATTCGGGATGTTTAGTTACAACTACACCGATGTCGCTAGGTATCGCCTCAAGAACATAAGTTAAGTACTCATACTGACTCTTGCTGATTAATGCATCAAAAGCATAATAAGACGAAAATTGTAACGGCAACAAAATTAAATACTTATACCTTTGTTTATAGCTTTCTATGATTTTTATAAATGGATTATTTTCAACCAAAATATTATTGCATTTAGCTTTAAACTGATTTAACATATCCATTTGATAATCGTCTAAAAAAATCTGTTTTATTTCTTCTTGAAAATGATTAATAAAAGAATTTTCCAAAACTCCAACCGGATCTAAAAACCAACATTGCGGAAACGGTAATCTAGAATAAATGCTATATTCATGATGTAATACTAAAGCATTCGGAAATATTTTTTTAAAAAAAGGAACTGGTGTAAATGTTATAATCACATCTGGAATAAAACTTTCCATTTTTTTCGCCATAAGCGACATATAATAACACATTTGCTCTGCTGTATATGTTTTGTTATACCAAGCAATTGACGCTTCTAAATAGCCATGGGGAAAAGGTGCCAATAATTCAGATTGTGTAAGAACAAAAAAAGGAACATTATCATCATAATAACGCTGCGCTAAAGCTTCATTTAATACAATAGCATAATTGCAATTCAAATTTGATTGTCTTAATGTATTAATTAAATTATGACAAACTCCCGTGACCCATCCCTCTTTAAAATAAGGTTCATTTTTCTCAATTAAAGGTTCAACATAAAATAAAATATTCAGTTAAAACCCTCCCGTATTCTTTAAAATATTATCAGTGCTATAACCCGTTGTGATATGCAATAACACATTTTTTTCTTTATTAAGCGTTTCCAATGCTTTATTTATGATTAAAGTTTCATATTTAGAAGGGATTACTACGATCCCGTCGTTATCACCAAAAATTAAATCTCCAGGTGTAACCTCAATTCCACATAAAGAAATTTTTTTATTTATACTTTCTACCGTTGCTCTTTTCCTTACATCTTTACAAGTTGTCTGTTTTGCAAAAACAGGAAAATCCAAATCGCTGACTCCTTTAGTATCACGTGTTTTCCCATCTATTATTGCTGCAACAGCACCTGCCCTTATTGCCAGGTTTGCATTCAATTCTCCGAAATAAGCAAATTCAGAGCATTCATTTTCTACCACAATTATATCATTAGGGATAATGGTTGCGTAAGAATCCAATGCCCTGTAAATCCCTTGATAATCTTCATTTTCTTCTAACCTTCTTAACTTTAAAGTCTTTGCTCTTCCCAAAATCTTTTTATTGGGTAAGTTAAGGCTTAATTTACTAGTAATATTATCTGGCATGCCTAAATCATCTAAAATATCTGAAAGTATGCTACTCGTCAGCAGACTATTTAAGTTTTTAAAAAGTTGTCTTTCCTTTTCACGCATTCCTGCCGCTATAAAACTTGCCAAAATAAAATCATCAGGATAATTTACATCAATTGCTTCTGTCGCATCGGCCTCTAAGAAGAAAACATTGTCGCCAAATCTCATTTTTTTTGATAAGGCAATTTCTTTACGGACAATATATAAACCCATTGTTTCAATTATACTATCAGGTAAATCGATGCTATTGGGGATATGATCCTTATCATATAACGGCTGACCATTACTCCAGAGATATTGTTTTTCTTTTCTCATTAACACAACTGAATCATAATTTGAAGAATTCTTTAAAACTTCAACCCCTTTTTTAATTGTTTCAATTTTAATAAACGGGCTAGTACAAAGTATTTGAATGTAAATATCCGCACTAACTTTCTTCGCTTCATTATGAAACAATTGATGACCATCTGTCTTATTTGATGCCAAAGTTCTATCTCGTCGCAAAAACTTAGCATTGACATTAGAGGCTAAAGCAAAGATTTCTTCTGACTCGGAATCTAAATAAACTTCATCAATAAAATCACAATGCATAAGTTTTTCTAGTGTATGCAAAAATAAAGGCTTCCCATCTAAAAGTTTCGTATTTTTATTTTCAACACGCTCACTTGAGCCCTTCGCAGGTAAAAAAGCTACAACTTTCATAAAAAATTTCCTCCAGCACATTTTTCAATCTCACTATTATTTTTTTATAATATAACTTGGAGATTTTGCAAAAGCAAAACATTTTATCTGCACATCTTTATCCTCAAAAAAGTCATCTACTGCTTTATTCTCTCCTGCAAAAAAACAATAATCATCCAAAACCAGTACGCCTCCACGAACTATTCTATTCCAACAATTTTCTAATACGCATATTGCTGGCTCGTATATATCGGTATCTAAATTCAAAAATGAAATCTTAAAGTGAGGATTATTCATTATATAATTAGGCAAGGTATGTAAAATATTGCCTTGAATCAATTCTATAGAACGAAGAATCTCTTTTTTTTGTAGAATCTCTTCCAATTGCTCTTTGGAAATACTTTGAGTACCTGCGTTTTCCAGAAATTTTTTTCTAAATAGCACATCTTCTTGATAATTTGTTTCAGGAAATTCCCCAAATGTGTCGAATCCAATTATTTTTTTTGAAAACTTTGCACCTAATAATTCTCGTATCATAGCCAACCGCAAAAATGACGCGCCTTTAAATACGCCAAACTCCACTATCTCGCCAGGAACATCCAAGACTTTCTTAAACAATTCATAGTGGGCAAAAATTTTTCCTAACCTTGAACTATCACAGGTAAAATAAAAATTGTTTTCATATTCATACGGATTCGAAAAATTCGGCAATTGTATCATATTTCCCATCCTTTTAAAAGAACTATAACTTTCGCGAAAAAATCTTACATGGCAATCATTTTCAGAATAGCAACAGACTCATCTGTTGCTATTCTACATTTTGGTGCTTGGCAAACTGAAGTAAGTAGGTTGAATCTTGTTTTTTATCTAACTTACCCTCAAAATAAAGCTGCAGCAAGCATTCTAATTCATGATAATTTCCAGCAAAATAAATGCTTTTGTGCAGTGCTTCAAGTGCTCTTCCGTAAAATACATTTAAAGGATCTTTTAATAAAATCAGTACTGTATCTTTCCATAGCATATCATTAGTAAGCGCCAAATGCGAATCCATAAAAAACAGTTTAGGAGCGTATTTCTTTAGATAATTGTTTACTCCTCCTTCCTTGATTAAGGTAATATTTTTTTGTTTTTTTAACATTGTTAGCATGGCGAAGTTTTCAAAACTCGGCTGTTCATCTGTAACAATATGGATTTGTATATCCATTTTGTCTTTTAAATATTCTAATAGTCTTTCCTGTACTTTAACGCAGGCAGATATATAACCTACTTGCAGAAACGATTTTGTTGTTCTTAAAAAAAGAGCTATATCTACTACCACTCTATTATCATAAAGAGACATTGATTCGAATTGCTTTGTTACTTCAACATTAGGAGAAACGACAGTGTTATTTCCCACTTCATCCAGCCCCAGAATCTTCATATCTGCTTGGGTGGCTCCCTGCGTGACATAGCAATGGCAGCGATTAAACACTGTCACTGCAAAATAAGCACCTAACAACTGTCCAGCAAAAAATGTACTTTGAGCTTGCACACCAATAACTCGAGTAAATCCGTTAGTTATAAAAAACTCAAACAGCAAAGCGCCAACACCATTGACAAAAGGAGTTGACCAGTAAACATTATTTATAAAATTTTGGATATGGAAGTTTTTACACTGATATAATAGCGGTAAGTATTGTGCAATATTTTTGCTAAAATCAATCCTAAGTGTCTCATACAAAAAAAGCAACAAATCACCTTGGTCTTGCTGAAAAAAAGTTGCATTTGGCCAATTATCGTCGATTGAGAATATATCTTGATTAATCCAATACTCACATAAAGCATCCTTAGTCTTATTCAACTCGAGATAATAGACATTTTTATCTTTTAGAAATTTTATTAACTTGTCCGCCGGTTCAAACACCAATACATTCTTAGTTGTCGTTCCTCGTTGAATTAAGGTTGGATTATTGAGTACATTGTCGGCATTTTTCTGCAATTGTCTGCCTAAAGCACGTATGTCATTATTGCTAATCACAACTCCAGTCGGCATTTCACTAGATTTTTTATAATTAATTATGTAAAACTTATTATCAGGAAATATTCTAATTAGAAACGCTTTCAAGTCAGCCTTTAGCGGCCCTAAAGCCCCTTCATACACTAAAATTGTTTCAAAGCAATTTTGCTCCAACATAAGGCTTAAACAGTGTTTTAGTATCATATAAAGGGATAATTGCCGACCGCCCGTGAAAGAATAGAGGGGGTTAAAATACCTCACAGCAAGATCCAAATGTTCATTCAATATCGGAGTTATTTTTTGATCTAATTTATCTAACAATAAACCGCTTGCTTTAAATGCGGCCATTTCTATTCCCAGATAATCTTGAGTATCCATATAAGAACATAAATCTTCACACTTCACTTCGAAATGATATCGTAAATAATAAACCACATGCACATTGGCCGAAAATAGCTTTGCATCCTTATGCAATTGATGTCTCACGCAATGCTTCACATCATCAATGGTATGTAAAATGACCGCTTTCGCCATAATGTTCTTCCTTTCTACCGCAAACACTCTCTTATTACTTCATATGCCGGACAATGTCTTGACCTCGTCAACAGTATTGGCATAAATCACCATACTCTGCCACTGCACTTCTTCTCTATAGATTGGAATGCTGTCTCTGTCTCCCATAACAATCACTTGGCAATTGTCATCGATCCATTCTTCCAATTCAAATTCCGGACATAACGCACCCGATAAAATGACTTGCGGTTCATACTTGGTTAAATAGTCTTTTAAGGAACATGCTTTTATCCATACAATGTTTTGCACATTCTTCAGCAAAGATACTACAGCACAAATTTCTTGGGTAGCATTCGTATGAGTAATCACATGGATACTTTTATCGGTCAGAGACTCTAAAAGGTGTAACAACTCTACCTGGCAACGTACCTCAAACGATATTCTGCCTGTCTTCAAAAAATTTATTGTCGGCGTTAAATATAACGCAATATCTACCACTGTTCTTTTTTTTAAGAACTTGTTCTTCGTTCTTAATTTATCCATAACTGTTATTTGCGGCAACTTGCAGTGACTTATCTTTGCCTTTTGCAGTTTAACAGTGCCTTCAAGTGTTCTGTCGTTAGTAATAAAGCGATTACAGCGATTATAAATACTGACAGGTGCGTAAGGCGCCGGTATTTTCCCTAATAAAGCAGTGACATTGGATTGAATGCCGCACACCTCTGCGGAAGTTGCTTTTAGAAAATATTCAACTAACAAGGCTCCCGCGCCTGTATATGGAGGATTTTCCCATAAGACCTGAGAGAACGGCATATTATCTTCGTGTAATTTTCGATAAAGTGAAAAAACCTGCAATTCCTGAATAAAATGATGGCAAAAATGCCTGCTAATCACTTCATATAGGAAAGCAAGCCGTTGTTGATTCTCTTTATCTTCATTACCCACTGTGCTTAAATCACTATATTTAGGTAAATTTTCCCGAGCAATCCGATAATCAAATAATGTTTTTACTTCTTTAGGTTGCGGCTGAAACACATGAACAATCGCCTTCTCATTTGATTGGTCAATACAGTGCATTTGTTTCATTGGTCCAAATACTAAAATATTTCGGTCATAATGTACCTCTTGGTTAATGCTACGGATTTGGAATTCGTTAAAAGTATTATAGCCTGACATTAAAAAATCAGAAATTTGCTCCAGCGATCCACCATGAATAGTGGTTTTTTCCCCACCCTTGGGAAAATCATAACGCAACATAATAAAATGGAGATCCGGAAATGCTTGCCGCAAAAATTCACTGATAGAACTCTGAAGAAATCCCAACCGGCCTTCATAAGCTACAAGCATATCCAAATTCCACGATAGCATCATTCGCTGCAACATCAATTCTAACAACACATAAAGAACCAGTTGACGAGCTCCGGTAAAACTGTACAACGGTTCAAAATAACAAATAAAAAGCCTCAGCTGCCGGTTAATCTCAGGTGCTAACCTCTGATCCAATTCCTGTAGCAACCGACCATTTCGCCGAATGGATACTTCCTGAACTTGCGCCACTTCCTGAGGAGTAATATAGGAACAAAGATCATGGCACTCGCGGCCATGTTGATGTTTTAAATAAAATACCACATGGATATTTGCGGAAAATAGCTGGGCATTTTCGAACAAACCACTCTCTAGATAATGCTCCGCATCCTGTATTGTATGTAAAAGAACGGCTTGAGTCACAGGGCATCTCCTTTTATACTCAGTTCTTAAAGGAAAACTAAGACATTATATATATCGACATAACTATATAAAATCTTAAGTTAAATTATTGTGATTTCCACACCAAGCATTGTTATGGTTTTCAGCCTCGCCTTTATTGTCCATATGTCTTCTGCTGAACAGCTTTATTAATTTCGCACCAATAAGGATGCTCCGCTATCACTGCCAACATATCAGCAAGGCCAAACTCAGGCTTAACCGAATAGAGTTCAGCAATAATCCGGCGGATAAGCTCAAAATCCTCCGGCGTGTCGACCGTCCAGCGATGATGGCTATAGTCTTGTTTACAATAAAGTTTCTTTACGCGATACCTTTCTGGGTGCCGGTAAATAAATGGCGTTACATGCTCCCTGTCAGGCTGTGCACTTGCCTCATGATAACAATCCGCCAAAACAGATGCCGGGAACACTTCCGTATCTAATCCCCTTGGATAGTTTTCCAGCCGGACATAATCATAACACTGTTTGTTTTCCATATAGCAGGCGATCGCTTTTCTTACTATCGCCGGATCAATCACGGGACAGTCCGCCGTTACCCGGACAACAACATCCGCTCTGAAATAATTGGCCGCTTCATAATACCGCGCAAGAACATCTTCTTCCGCCCCCCGCCAAAAAGGGATTTGTAATCTCTGGCAAAGTTCCACAACCGGATCGTCTGTATGGTTAGTGGTTGTGGCAATTACAATCCCGTCTGCATTTTCAACACGACTAAGTCGTTCTAGCTGATACTCCAATAACGGTTTTCCCAAAACTTTTTTCAGCACTTTACCGGGTAATCGGGTTGAGGTCATTCTAGCCTGAACAATGATCACTATATTCATGCTAACACCTGTCTTATTGTGTTAATTACATACTTTTGATCTTCTTCACTTAATAAGTAATACATAGGCAGGCTGATCGCCTCACGATAATACTGTTCAGCCTGCGGAAAATCTCCCGCGCAGAACCCCCTTTGCTGATAGTAGGGCTGTAAATGGACTGGGATATAATGGAGATTAACGCCAATACCGGCCTGCCGTAATTCCTCAAATACCTGCCGGTGGGATTTTTTTATTTCACCGGATTTCAGCCGAATAACATAGAGGTGAAACGCAGAATAAATGTCAGACCTTCTCTGTTGAAAGGTTAGCGGCATCCCAGCCAATCCCTCGTCATAGTGCCCTGCAATTGTCTGACGCCGCGCAACAAACTCGTCGATCTTTTTCAATTGGCTCCAGCCCAGTGCGGCCTGGATATCGGTGATACGATAATTAAATCCTAAATCAATCTGCTCGTAATACCACGGACCCTGACCGGACATAGTCATTTGCGACTCATCCCGCGTAACGCCATGGCTGCGCAGCAGCAAGAGTTTCTCGTATAAATCCCGCCGGTTTGTAACTACCATTCCGCCTTCACCTGTAGTTACGATTTTGACCGGGTGGAAACTAAAAACAGTCATATCCGAATAGGCGCAACAGCCAATCGCTTTATCCTTATACCTCCCGCCAATAGCATGGGAAGCATCTTCGATAACGGTAAAATGATATTGTCGCGCCAAACTGTGAATTGCCGCCATATCACAGGAGTCCCCGGCAAAATGGACCGGGATAACGACCTTAGGTAAATCCCTGGCGGCCTGTCCATTACTTAATTTCTGCTCCAACTCTTTCGGACTTAAATTATAAGTTAAAGGGTCAATATCAACAAAATCCACTTTAGACCCACAATATAGTCCGCAGTTGGCTGAAGCGACAAAGGTATTGGGCGAAGTCCATAAACTATCCCCGTCTCCCAGTCCAGCGGCCAAGCAAGCTATATGCAAAGCAGCAGTAGCACTATTCACTGCCACAGCATGCTCAACACCGCAATATTCGGCAACCGCCTGCTCAAACCGCTCAACCGCCGGTCCCTGTGTCAGCCAGTCGGACTGTAAAATATCAACCACTGCCTGAATATCATCTTTATCCACACATTGCCTGGCATAAGGAATAAAAGCCATTTAAATCATCTCCCGGATTTCTTCCACTGTCAACAAGTTAGGATTGGTTCCGGAATTATATTCAAATCCCTTCTCCACCTTGTTGCCTTTTTCACCCAGCTTATTTACTGCATAACTAACTGGCTCAACAAATGTAATGGCTGGCTGAATGACATAGTGATCATCAAATTCCCAGGTCAAGTGACTGTCGTCAGCCGGACACATGGTTTCATGCAATTTCTCGCCTGGACGGATGCCAATAATGGTCTGTGATAGTCCCGGGGCAACGGCTTTAGCCAAATCAATAATTTTGCTTGATGGAATTTTGGGCACAAAAACCTCACCGCCCTGCATCCGCTGAAATGCCTTCAATACAAATTCCACCCCTTGAGAAAGAGTGATCCAGAAACGGGTCATTGTAGCATCGGTAATCGGCAAAGTATGTGCTCCCTCGGCAACCAGCTTTCTAAAAAACGGTACCACTGAGCCGCGCGACCCTAGTACATTGCCATAACGAACCACCGCAAAACGCGTGGCATGTCCACCGGCAATATTATTCGCTGCCACAAACAATTTATCTGACACCAGTTTGGTGGCTCCATACAGATTCACCGGATTAGCCGCCTTATCGGTAGAAAGCGCTATTACTCTTTTCACCCCGGTGTCCAAAGCTGCCCGAATAACATTTTCCGCACCGTTAATGTTGGTTTTAACGCACTCCATCGGATTATATTCAGCAACCGGCACCTGTTTAAGTGCAGCAGCGTGGATGACATAATCTACACCGTTAAAAGCCTGAATCAATCGCTGTACATCACGGACATCGCCAATAAAATAACGCATCACCGGTGAGCCGAACTGCTGTGCCATCTCGTACTGTTTTAATTCATCCCGGGAAAAAATAATTACTTTTTTGGGTTTATACCGATCCAGCAATGCCTTAACGCAATCCCGCCCAAACGAGCCTGTACCACCGGTAATCAATATCGTTTTCTGATTAAACAAGATCTTCACTCCATCTCTGTCAGCAAAAATGTTAACTGTATTTAAACAAGCAATCCCAGACAATATTCCGTAAATAAAGCCTCTTGATCGGTATGCGCCATTTTGGCTTCCTCAAGTAACTTTTCACTTAATCGCAGCAACCGCTGTACTTCAGCCGTTTCACCGCCGTAAGTACGGCTTAATGCATCCGCTTGCTTAGTTTTATCGGAGCCATTATAAGCAAAACTGCCATGAATAGCCTGCAAAATATACTGCATAAACGGCAATATCACTTCCTGATAATAGGCAATGGACTGCAATTGATTTGCCCCGGACTGAATCTCTTTTAACAATGCCAGTATAGATTCAACCCCTTCATTCTCCGCCTCGAGCTGCCGTACTTCCCGTAAAAGTGTCAGCCGCTCTTGGTAAATCAGATTCACTTCCTGCAGATCACACTCCACCTTCGCCATTAATTCCGTTAGTTTGTCGACAGTATCTTTTCGTTTCTTTTCCGCCCGAACGATTGCCTGCTCAACTATACCCGTAATGTCAATTTTCTTAGCTAACTCTTCATCAAGCACCTGACGCAAGGGCTTATTGACACTCCCCAGGATGGCCAGACCGCCTTCAGACGAATTAATACATTTCATTCGATACGCCCGTATCAAATCCTCAAATACATTCTTCATTCCCAGATATTCTTGTGAAGTCATCACCGGACGCTGATAGATATCCTCAGCCCTGATCATTCCCTCTTTCCCCTGGATAAAGCCATCCGACCAGCTGCCGTCAGCATGCATTTTATCATCGGTATAGCACAAGTCCTGTCCCATTAAAATAATATGAGAAGAATTCAATTTACAAGCCAAATCAAACGCCACATTGGCAATGGAAAAGCCATTGTTCAGCAAAAAGGTTTTTCTCTGCTGCAACTTATCCAGATATCTGGTTAAAAAGTCATTCATCAGCGTCATTTTAATTTTAGGGCCGTGATAATTGGGCAAAATTTCATGATACAAAGCATCACAATATAACAAAGGACACTTCATAGTATCAACACCGTTAAATACCAGTTCATTCTCTCTATTTCCGTCAAAAGCCATGCGCAGATGCGGTATAATTCCATAATTATCCAGAATAGAAATGGCACTGCCTACTGCGATAACCATTGCCTTGTTTTTCGCTTCCTTCAATAAATGAATGTTTTTATTCAGTGACGGCCCGGCTGATACAATGATGACAGGCAGCGAAGTAATATGCGGGGCAATATCTTCCAGCCGCAGACTTTCCTGCCAATAATTTCGCCAGGAGTTGGTCAGCCATTTCTCCAGGGAGTAACGCTGGGTAGATAAATTGATCAGCATTCTTCTGACCACTCTGGTTAAGCCTCGCTGTACGTCCCGGAAATAATCAGCGTATAAAGTCCGATAAGAAACAGGCGCAATCAAAGCCGGCTGCCGGTATAGCTCGTCGCCTAGCAATCCTTCCAGCATTGTAGCAGTTGACTCGTCACTCTGATTGACAATAAACGATATCCTTTTAAACTTTCCACCGACTTTTGGAAGGTCATTTTGCATCAAAAAATGTTTGAAGGCATCAAGATTTGGTTCTATCACAATAAGGTGTTCCAGTTCCTGAAACTGACTGGCTAGAAAGGCTAAGGAATGCCCCAGCCCCAAACCGAACAAAATAATAATTTTTGTATCATCCGCCAGTTTAGAAAATAAGTTTTTAAGCTCACGATCTTTATTATACAGGCTGTGCAAATAGCACTGTCCTGAAGTTGTCTTAACAAGTAAATTATCCGCTTCAGCAATATATTGTGTATTCGCTCGGTACAGTGGCAGAGAAGCGGTAACCGTTTTATAGAGCGCCCCACTTCCCTGCTTGATAACTTGCAGGTTTTTTTTATAATACTTCATCAACTGACGCTCCTGTCTTAAACCGTCAAAAGCGGCTTCAATTCATATTCCAATAAATCGGCAAGTAATAAGTAATCTCTCTGTTCATAGCTGGTAAGAACGGCATTTAGTACCGGATTCAATATCGCCTGATCCTGAATGGATAACCCCTGCATCCCGGCAATCAACAAATCAGTCAGTTTTACAAATTGATTGGTAAACTGTTCTTGCTCATAGGCAAAAATAGCGTTTTGAAGTTCTTCAATGTTAGTTAATAAAATATCCAAAATTGCTCACTCCATAAAATTCAAGTCAGCTTCATCCTAAAAGTATATTAGAAAGGATTGGATCCATGGATCCAATCCTTTCCGTAAAGCATATAGTAAATTTGTCTTCAAGGCAATTATTGCAGTAATTGCAGAACGCCCTGAGGTTGTTGATTTGCCTGAGCCAGCATAGCGGTAGCAGCCTGTTGCAGAATGCTGGTCTTGGTGAAGTTCATCATTTCCTTGGCCATGTCGACATCGCGAATGCGGGATTCGGCGGCGCTCAGGTTTTCAGAAGATGTACCCAGGTTGTTAATGGTATGTTCTAAACGGTTTTGTACAGCACCAAGCGAACTGCGTTGTGAAGATACTTTTTCAATTGCACTGTTGATGGTTTCAACAGCAACCTGTGCTTTTTCACTTGTTTCAATGCTGACATCGCCAACACCGATTGCCGAGGAACGCATGTCAGCAATTGAAATGTAAGCAGTTTGTCCGGCATTGGCACCAATTTGAGTAAGTAAAGAGCTATTCAAGTCTGCAGTGGCATCTTTGTGCTCGCTAAATACAAAAGTAACTCCATCGCCAACACCTAAACCATTCAATCCTTCAGTAGCAGCATCACCATTGGCATCAGTAATGTCAAATTCAAAATCTTGACCATTATTGGTAAAAGTAACCTTATCAGCACTTACAGCAACTGTTACACCATTGTTAAGAGTCACGCTTCCTGCTCCAGCAGTTGTAGTAACAGTAGTAGAGGAACCATTCGGCCCAATAATTTTGAACGCATCTTCAGTACCGGAAGAATCGGTTTTAGTCGTACGAGTAATGATGTAAGCACCGGAAAGTGTACTAGAAGCCGAAATTTTATCAGTATCTGCAGCTGCAAAATTATACGAACTGTTATTATTAATGCGAACAGTACCGTTCACTTCATCCTGGATACCACTATTTGAGCCTTCCAATAATTTTTTAGTATTAAACTCGGTGGTATTAGCAATACGGTCAATTTCTTTTTTCAGCTGGGTTACTTCGTCATTCAGAGCTTTACGGTCTGAATCAGTGTTGGTGTCATTGGAAGACTGAACAGCAAGCTCACGCATACGTTGCAGAATGCTGTGGGTTTCGTTCAATGCACCTTCAGCGGTTTGGATCAGCGAAATGCTGTCCTGGGCATTGGTGGTAGCTTTGTCCAGGCCGCGGATCTGGCCGCGCATTTTTTCGGAGATGGCCAAGCCAGCGGCATCGTCACCAGCACGGTTGATGCGCAGACCTGAGGATAATTTCTCCAGGGATTTGGAAGCGGTGTTGTTGTTAGTGGTTAATTGGCGATACGTGTTCAACGCTGTGATATTGTGGTTAATAATCATGATTCTATTCCTCCTTGATGTTAAGTCCGGGCATCCATGCCCGGATATTTTGCCCAGGGACGCTTACTTCCGGCCGGTTCAGTAGGCTGTCCCTGTTTTTGACTCATTTATAATATCGTTAGGTTCCAGCAAAAGCTTAAGCATTTTTTTGCATATTTTTCGGTTTTTTTACAAGTTTTGTGCCTAAGCTATTTTATCTGGCAGCTGCCTTTTGCTGCCGGGTCTGCTTGATGACCTGATACCAGGTATCGCGGAATTCCTGCAGCATTTCCTTGGCCTCAGCCAGTTTTGCCGGATCTTTTTTCAGATTGCCCTGAATGAGGCAGTACTCAATATATTCATATAAATCCAGCCAGTTTGACGCCAGTTCAAACTTCATATCCAGAGTCGCCGCAAATTCGCGGACAATCGCCTGGGCCCGCAGGTTGGCATTATGGGATTTTTCATAGTCTTGCTGTTCCAGGGCCAACATGCTTTCCGCGACAAATTTAAGCGCCCCGTTATAGAGCATAAGGGTAAGCTCCTCCGGCGAAGCGGTCATAATTTGCTGCGTTTTATAGGTATTCGCTGTATTGGCGGCATTCATCACTTTATTCCTCCCGGGTTTTACCAGAATCGCCATTTAATGTCGTATTAAGTGGATAATTCATTTTAACATACTATGTATGCAGGATAAATACTGCATCTGTAAATAATGTTTTAAATTACGCCGGTTAAGCCTTTTTATCCAATAAAATGCCAACATATTCCTTGATTTTCCCCAAAGTGTCCAACAGTTCATGAGGAGGAAATTCCTTGAGCACTGTGCCGTCCCTGGTGTCAATCACCTGGACCATTATGCGGTCGGTCTCTTCGTGCAGCTGGAAATGAATGTCGCTGTTGATCAGTTCCATCAATTTGGTCATTTTTTGGGTCAGACTATCCATTTCCTCCTCAGTAAGTTTTTTCAGCGATTTGTCAGTCGGGGAATAGTTGGTCCGGTTTTCCGCAGCCACAGCCTGTATGGTTTCGGGCTGAACGTTGCCGTTGCCGGTGCTCCCGCCGACCTGCGCATTGGCAGCGGCGGCTGGCTGTATGCCGTTGGAAATCAGGTTAACGCTAGCGCTAATTGACATGGTATACACCTCTCGTTACAATCTTTATTAATTTATCGTAATAACCAGCCGGAAACTTTAGCGGAAAATCAAATTTTTTCAATTCTCCTTGATGACACAGGAAAGCTTCAATGAGTCTGAAAGCCGAATATTTCTGTACAGCCTTCAAAAAGAGAACAATAGGCAAATAAAACTGCCCCTGTACACCATGCGTACGGAGGCAGTTTTATTTACTCACGCTGCTTTGGCAAGCCCAAACCTTTCAGAATATCGAGATTGCCGGAATGAGGTCCGGCCGCAGCCTGTTTATTTTCGGCAATAATGGAATCATACAGTTCGCCGCGGAAAATCTTCACCGTCTGCGGCGCCTCAATCGCCAGCCGAACACTGTCCCCTTTTATGTCAACAATAGTAACGACAATATGGTCGTTCATTACAATCCGTTCGCCAATTTTACGCGTTAGAGCCAGCATTTATCTGCCTCCTTTGGTTTCCGCCTGGGGAAAGCCGTTGGGAAACAGACGGTGCCGGGTAGTATAGTCAACCTTTTCCAAAACGATTTGCTGTCCTACCCGCTGAACGGGATTGATAATAACGGGAGCCAAAAGATTGGCCGTCATCAGTTCGGCCTTGTCCGGAATTGTAACAATATTAAAGATTTGCGGCAGGTTCTTGTCGGAAAGCTTCAGCTCGGCCACAATCCGGTCATCCAGGGAAAACTCATAATCCTTAAAAAAAGCAAAGGGATCTACCACAATAAACGTCAGGTCCGGCTCGGCGACTGACTGCAAAAAAACAAAGGGGCTGTCAGGTTCCCCTGGCAGCAGGATAAATTTCTTTTCATCGGCGAAACCGGGCAACCCTTGCGGGAAATGAATAATATCCGTCTCAGCCACTTCCCATTGCCGCCCCAGCCGGGTTGATGCTACGATCATGTTAGAACCTCTTTCTTTAAACCGATATATCATATTTGCCTTCCGTAGTCCAAAAGCGCACATTCGGATACTGGGACAGCCGTCCGGTCACTTGTCCGCGCTGCAAATCGACTTCAACCGAACCGCGCTCCACAGCCAGATTTACCTGGCCCCGCCGGGCGCTGAACTCCACTTTGGCCGGCTGATAATAAAATTCGGGCGCGGCCATTGTTTTCAGGACAACCTGCGGCGCTTGTTCGAGCAGCGCTTCAGCCGCCATATTGGCTACGGCATTTTCGCCGCTCTCTATCCGGCCCAGCCGGTTGCCTTCAGCCACATACTTGGCAATGGTTTCGTCGGCCCGCTGCTTGCCCTGCCGGGCAAGCTCCTTGGACAAAGCGCCGCTGGTCCGGTAGCCAAGCGATTGCCGGAAAGCCTCGCCGTCAATGGACAGCCGGCCTTGTTCCTGCCGGATCTCCACAATCGCCGGTTCAGTCGCCAGCTGAATCTGCGGCGGTTTGACGTCAAGATTGACCGCCGGCTCGGTAATAGCAAGCGCCAGCTTGGCGTATTGCTGCGCTATATTCAGTTTGAGCACAAATCCAGCCTCCCATCACCAGCTACCGCAGGAAATCCACCAGGGACAGCGGCATAATCTTGGAGCCGACCGACAAGGCCGCTTTATAAATGGCGTCATTGTTCTGGAAATCAATGATCGCCCGGGGAATATCCAAATCCTCCGTATTGGCAATATCCTCGGTAATGACTACGCTCTGATCCTCCATCATGTTGAGGGTCATCTCATAAGCCGCCATCCTGGTGCCCATTTCCGTATGCTGCTGTAAAATACTGGCATGATCCTGATCAATGTAGGCTAAACCGGTCTCAGATAACCATTTCTGATCCTCCGGCGTCCCGGAATCCAAATGCTGTTTGATTTGGATCAGACGGTCCAGCATTGCCGTCCCGTTTTCCCCAAATACGTCAACCCCGGTTAAATTGACGCTGTCCCGCGTGGGCGCTGCCAGCCCCTGCTGCACCGGCATGGAGATCTTGCTGGCATCGCCGCTGTAGGTAATAACATCGCCATTGCGCTCAAAGGGCTGGGTCTTATCATTCTGCCCGGAGAAAACGTAGCGGTCGCCCAGCTTGGTGTTGCCCAGGGAAACAATTTGGTTAATGAGATTATCCAGCGATTTGCCCGCCGTCTGCACCACGTCCGACGGATTGGTGCCGTTGCTGGCCCCGAGTACAAGCTCCTTAATGTCAATCATAATCGAGCTTAAGTCCGACATCGCACTGTCGGTCGTATTCATCCAGGACTGGGCGTCCTTAAGGTTTTGCGTAAACTGCTGATTTTGACCCAGATTGGAATTATACAGCAGGCTGCGCACCGCTTTAATGGGGTTATCCGAGGGCCGGTGGATGGCCTTGCCATCAGACAATTGTTCCTGGATTGCGTTTTTCCGTTCCATCGATTTATTTAAACTTGATAAAAAGTTATAGGTGATAATGCTGTTCGATATTCTCATCTGTTCAATAACCTACCTTCCCACCACGCCGGTGCCGTTGATTAGCTTATCCAGCATTTCATCAATCACGGTAATTACCCTGGCGGCTGAATTATAGCCTTGCTGGAAACGAATCATATTGGTCATTTCCTCATCCAGATTAACGCCCTTAACATTTTCCCGGGAGTTATTAACCTGGTCGATCAGAGCCTGCTGATTGTCAGCCAGCCGGCTGGTATTCTGTTTTTGAATCCCCAGCGCGCCGATCATCGATGAGTAATACGTATCCAAAGAGGCATTGCCCAGCGAAGCGCTGGTGTCGACTTTCAGCCGATTGCCCAGCTTAACGGCATTGTCGCCGCTGGCGTTATTGCCTTGCGACAGGGAGAGCGTATAATCGCCGTCCGGGCAGGAGGAAAAGTCCAGCGTAACCGTCAGCCCTTTTACATTAATTTCCGGCGGCGGCGACGACGCTACCGTGACCGAAACAGGCGTGCCGTCGTCGTCATAGGAATAGGTAATATTTCCACCGGCGACACTGACGGCAACAGGGGTTGGCGTTGCCCCGCCGGTGTAGCTGCCGGTAGTCGTAACCGTAGCCGGCACCGCCGGAATAACCTTGGAAATATCGCTGACCTTATTATCTTTAGAAACAGCGAAAGTATACTTGGCGCCGGCCATGCTGCCGGTAAAATCCACTGCAACAGTCAGTCCTTCGACGCCGGTGATTGAGCCAGCCGGGCCGGCGGTACTGCTGCCGGTCTGCGTATTGCCGGAGCTGTCCACATAGGACCAGTCAAATCCGCTGGCCGTCATGGTGACGGTAATGCTGGTGGTATCGGCAGTTCCGGTATAAGTGCCGGTAGTGGTAACGCTGGCTGTTCCGTTCGAAATCACAGCCACGCTGTCCGCACTGGTCTTGGCGGCGATTTTCGCCAGCCCGTCAGTGGCAAACAGATCCGTGTTCACGGCCAGTTGCTTGATCCAGTCGCCATTGGTCATCGCAGATGCCTGATAGTCGGGATTTGTCCCGCCCTCGCCAAAGAAATTGGTTCCGGTGCTGTTATCGGTGCCCAGCCCGGAGCGATGCACCGCGTTAAATTCCTGCAACAAAAACTTGCTGATATTGGCGAGTTCGTTCAGATATTTTTTAGCGCCTTTCTCCGCCGAATCCCGGGAATCCACCAGACCTTTCAATTCACCGTTGGTGACGGTAACCGGCTGGTTGCTGCCCGCAACCACAATGTTGCGAACCTCATAACCGTAGTCCGGATCAATTGACGATTTGGTCGTAAGCTGCGTAGTGCTGTAACCATCAACCAGGGTTATCCCGTTCAACTGAACGGTGTAGTTGCCGGCTTTATCTTCCGATACATTGATGCCGGCCATTTTGGCGATCTGATCCACCAAATAGTCGCGCCGGTCCCGCAAGTCATTGGCGTTGCTCAGACCGCCGGCCTCAACGCTCATAATTTGTTTATTGAGACTGAGAATTTCCGAGGTCATCTGGTTAAGGCTGTCCAGCTTTAAATTCAGCACTGTATTGACATCGGTCACCATATCCTTCAATTGCTGCGCCGAATGCTGGATGGCGTCCACAAGCTCCACGCCGCGTTCCCGGACTGCGGTCCGGGAGGCATTGTCCGAAGCGTTGGTAGCCAGCGTCTGCCAGGAACTCCAGAATTTATCCAGCACACTCTGGATGCCATTTTCGGTTGGTTCGGCAAATACGCCTTCAATTTTCCCCAAAGTGGTCTCCATTGTTTCGCCATAGCCCAGCGAAGAGTTTTCTTTCCAGTACTGCTGATCCAAAAAGGTATCCCGGGCGCGTTTTATGGCCGTCACATCAACGCCGCTGCCGATTTCAAACATAGCTGAACCGCCGTACACCGACTCCGGCTTGGTTGCCGCCAAACTGACCAGCTGACGCGAATAACCGTCCGTGGTCGCATTGGAAATATTATGGCCGACCGTATCCAGCCCGACCTGCTGGGCATACAAGCCACGCACTACAGTATTTAATCCGGCGAAAGTCGATCTCATATCACCACTCCATTATTCGTCTTCTAAACTTTACGGTCTATTACTTTTCGGGCCGGCGCCGCCTGACCCTGCTGCCCCTGAGCCGCATAGGTGGGACTGGTGGCGCTCTGCGTCAGTAAGTTAATGTTATAATTGATAAAAAATAAAGCCTGGTCTATCAGTTTTGTATTCACTTCATTCACCTTGGCCAGCTCGGCGGTGATACTGCTAAGCTTCCGCCAAAGTTCGTTAAGCTGCTCAGCGATATCTGCTTCAGCGAGAGCGACCAGCCGGGACATTGGCAAAGCTTCACCCGGCAGGCGGTTGGCTGCGGTAATTTCCTGCAGCAGCTTCTCCCGGGCATGATCCAGCTTGCCGATCCGGATAATCAACAGTTCCTCCTGTTTGGTAAGCGTTTCCAGTTCCTGCGTTCTGGCTTTAACCAAAACGGCATTCTTCTGTTTGCTGATAGCCAAAAGCTCCTGATACAATGTCAACATATTGGCTAACACGCCAACCAATTGTTCCCACATGCCTTTTACGTCCCTTCCTGCTGCATTTTATCCGCTATAATCCGGCCAATCATTTTCTCGGCGACAACCCCGGCCTCAACCCGATAATTGCCTGAAGCGATGCGTTCGGTAATTTCCTTCACTTTTTCCTCGCGGACGTCCGGCAGATTTTTGATATCCTGCAGAATTTGCGCAAACTCCTGCGCCTGAGAGGACAATACCACTTCGTCCTTGCCCTGCGCCTGGCCGGCCTTGTCCGGTTTCGTTTTTTTCACCTGATGATTGTCACTATATACTTTCAATACATTTTGAATTTGTTTCCCTGAAATAATCATTCTCGACACCCACCTTTGGGATTTCCTCGTCAGTAGTATCGGTAAAAAAGGCGGGGACATTAATCCCCGCCATTCGGTTTCTCAAGCTATTTTGGCTATCATAGTTGCTTTTTCGCCATTATTCTCACTCGCACGCCTACCGGAATATTATCTTGCTATTTTTTGAAAAAACTTTTGGTATAAATTCGCACACCATCCCGGTCCTGCTCCTGCCGCCGTTCATTGCTTTCTTTTACCTGATCGGTGATATTCTTGCTGCAGGCCGGGCATAAGCGGCCTTCACTGATGTTTGCGCCGCAGCTTTCGCAAGGATAGGTAATATCGAAGGTACCTTTAAACCGGCCCCGTTTCATCATTCGTAAAATGGTTTTTTCCCTGACGCCGGTGGCTTTACATATTTCTTCAATTGATGCCTTGCCCTGCTCCCGCAGGAATTCAACTATTTTCAATTCTTCATATTCTTCCACTTCATAACAGGCGGGACAAAGTCCGCTGGTGTTCTCAACATAAAGCTTTCCACATTCCGGGCAATTGGCAAGTCCCATCATCCTACCTCCTCAGTCCGAGCACCATATTTTCGGCGCCAGATACCACACAATAGATCGATTGAAATAACCGTAAATAATCTTACTCACTATATGTCTATTATAGCGGCATTGGTTCGAATTTAAAAGACATCAACTGCGAATATTCTCTAAATTAGCTAAAACATTTTTCACTATACCGGCAGGATTATGTCTGTTTTTGCCTAAATTAACTATACCGCACTATATATTACGAAAGGCAGTTTTTCGTGTTTATGCTAACTCTAATGCAAGACCCTGAAACGTATGCTGGCGGAACTGAGGAAACAAATGAAATCATCGCCAATTTACTACAACTGATTAAACTGAAAAGCGCCAAACTTTATTTACACAGTCAGCAAGTAGCTAATTACGCTGTGAGTGTTGCAGCTAAAATGCGTCTGCCGCGTGAGGAAATAGAGCGTATTCGTGTTGCCGCTTTGTTGCATGACCTCGGTCAGGTCACGGTTCCTACGGCAATTTTGATGAAGCTGCCGTACTTATCGACCCGCGAGAAGAGTATCTTTAAAAATCACTGCAATGCCGGCAGTTACATGTTGGAAAATATGGCGTCCTGCCAGGAATTGATCCCCTACATCCGCTATCATCATGAACGCTGGGACGGCACCGGTTACCCCAAGCGCCTGAAAGGCGTAAATATCCCGCTGGGCGCCAGAATTATCGCCGTTGTCAATCACTATGACCGTTTTATCAATCCCTGTACGCAAAATTGGCAAAAGACCAACTGCGAGGCCGTAAAGGAGCTCTTAAGTCTCTCCGGCATGGCCTTTGACCCCGAGGTTGTCCGGGCTTTTATTGAAGCGCTGGGCGCTGAACCGGAAGATATTTAATACATTAATTAAGCGAAACAGACCCGCTGCCGGTGTGCAGCGGGTCTGTTTCGCTTAATCGCTCTGCGTTTTATCCCGGAAGCACTGCTGCGGTAAATGATCGCCTGTCCCGCCGGCAATGGCCAGCCCCCTGACGCAGCAAGCCCCAGCCTGCTTTAGGGTTTTGGCGCATTCCTCCATGGTTGCGCCGCTGGTAAAAATATCGTCAACCAGCAAAACGGCGGCGCCGGAGACGGCTTGGTCATCGCTGACCTGAAATGCTGTTTTAACCGCCCTGCGCCGTTCCTGAAGCGGCAAGCCCCACAACGGCGCAGTAGACTTACTGCGGCTTAACGCAGCCGCCGACCAGTTCCAGCCGTTTTCCCGCACCCAGTTCCGGTAGATCTGTTCCGTCTGATTGTAGCCGCGTTCTTTCCGGCGGTTGCTGTGCAACGGCACCGGAATCACCCGGTCAATCCGGCCCAGCCTGACGGGATCGGCGTAACAGTCCAACAGCCAGGCCAGATGCCGGGCATATTTCAAACTGCCGTTAAATTTGATATCATACAGGATTTTTTTGACCGCGCCCCGGTATTCGCAAAGAACGAGACAGGAATCAAGATAACGCAGCCGGTGCTGAACAACATTTATTTCCCGGACCGCCAGCACCTGCCCCGCACACGGCGAACACCAGGCGCCATGCCGCGCAACGCCGGTCCGGCAAACCGGGCATTTGGGCGGATACAAACAGTCCAGAAGCGTTGACCACAACCAATCCAGCATTGTCTTCCTCCCTCCTATTAGCCCCTACCCTACTAGCAGCCCAGGCCTTCGCCGCGCAGCCTTTCCGCCAGCAGCGAGTAACGCCGCTTGGTCCGGTCATTGGCTACGGCGGTATGTAAGGCCGCCTTGCTGCCCAAAAGTATCACCCGCTCTTTGGCTCTGGTCACAGCCGTATATAATAAATTGCGCTGCAGCATGACATGATGACCGGGGATGAGCGGCATGACAATGACCGGATACTCGCTGCCCTGACTTTTGTGGACACTCATGGCATAGGCCAGATGCAGTTCGTCCAGGTCATTTTTTTCATACCATACGGCATTGTCAGGGTACCCGACCCTGAGTTTGCCTGGCTCGAGTTCAACAATAAAGCCAATATCGCCATTAAATACATTCTTTTCATAGTTGTTGCGCATTTGCATCACCTTATCGCCCAGGCGGAAGCTATTGCCCGGACCACTCAGGCCGGGTTTGTCCTCACTGGCCGGATTCAGCGCCTCCTGCAGCAGTTTATTTAAGTTCTCTACCCCGCAGTCCAGCCGGTGCATCGGCGACAGGACCTGTACCTCCCGCCGCACATCAAAGCCTTCTTCGGCCAAACCGTCCCGGCAAAGCGCTACAATGGCCCTCGACACCGCTGCGCTGTCGCCGATTTCCCGAAACTGAAAATCAGCGCTGGCGCTGTAGTCCGGCAGCATTCCCCGGTTAATCCGGTGGGCATTCTGCACAATCATGCTCTCGCCGGCCTGACGGAAGACTTCGGTCAAACGCACCAGGGGAATGGTTAATGAGCGGATAATGTCTTTTAAGACTGAACCAGGACCGACAGCCGGCAATTGATCAATATCCCCCACTAAAATTACCCGGCAGCCATCCGGAACAGCCCGCAGAAAATAGTTCATCAGTGAAATATCCATCATGGACGCTTCATCAATAATAATAACATCGGCATCCAGCGGTTCATCTTCATTGCGGGTAAATCTTGGCGCACTCTCACCGCCGCCGGTGGATTCCAATAAGCGATGAACGGTGACCGCCTCTTTGCCGGTGGCTTCCGTCAGCCGTTTAGCCGCCCGTCCGGTCGGCGCGGCCAGCAATATCTGAAAGCCCTGCGCCTCCAGCACCGCCAGCATTCCTTTGACCACCGTAGTCTTGCCTGTGCCGGGCCCGCCGGTTAAAACCAAAACCCCGTGAGCCAGAGCTGAAATGACTGCTTCCCGCTGACTTTCCCCCAGTACCAGCTGAGCGGCGCTTTCCCATCCGGCGACAGCAGCCGGAAAATCGCAGTCCGGTACCAATTTGGCCTTATCCTTCAGCTTAAGCAGACGCTGCGCTACATTTTTCTCGGCATAATATAAGTGACGGGGATAAATCAGGGTCATGCCATGAAGGTCTTCTACGCATAATTTTTCCTCTTTCAGCAGCGCTTTAAGTCTGGCGGCTACTTCATTCCGGTCGGTCAGGAGCAGTTTAGCGGTTTGTTCGACCAGCGCTTCTTCGGGAACACAACAATGACCGGCCTGCGCAATTTGCAGCAGGGCAAAATTAACCCCGGCAGCCAGCCGGTCGGGATGATTGCGTTCCAACCCCAGCGACATGGCAATCTGATCGGCTGTTCTAAAGCCAATACCGGTTACTTCCTCCGCCAGCCGGTAGGGGTTTTCCTGTAATACCGCAATGGCAAACGAGCCGTATTGGGCAAAAATCTTACCGGCGTAACCGCCTGACACGCCATTGGTTTCTAAAAACAGCATCAACTCCCGGATTTCGGCCTGCTCAACATAGGCCTCATGGATTGTCTGCGCTTTTTTGCTGCCGATGCCCTCGATTTCCACCAGCCGGTGGGATTTATGCTCGATAACCGCCAGCGTTTCCAGGCCAAAATGCTTAACCAGCCGGGCCGCCATCGCCGGACCGATGCCTTTGATTGCCCCGGAAGCCAAAAAGCGTTCAATGCCTTTTATACTGGTCGGCGCGATCCGCTTGCAGGCGGTGGCCTTGAACTGCTGACCGAATTTCGTATGCTCAACCCATTCACCGCTCAGTTCCAGCTGCTCGCCAATCAGCGGCGCCGGCATGCCGGCCACCACTGTTACTGCGCTGCGGTCCTCACCGGGCTTGAGCTTAAACACAGCAAAACTGCCCTCCGCATTTTGAAACACGATATTTTCAACAATCCCCGCTAAATGCTCCACTCAATTACTCCTTTAATCACGCACGCCCGTGTCTATACTGCTCTAATTCGCAAATAAGCCGGTCAATTCCTCTTTTCATTGGCCGGCGCCTCTTTACATTTTGCAGTGAAATCACTAAAATTATAATGATCATATACTGGACTATACTATATTGGGAAGGAGCTAAACCGATGAGCTACTACAATACCCGGGGTGTATGTTCCAAAGGAATTTCTGTGGAAATTGAAAACGATATTGTCAAAAGCGTCAAATTTGACCGGGGCTGTCCCGGCAACCTCATGGCCATCAGCAAGCTGGTCGAAGGAATGCCGGTCAGCGAGGTCATCAAGCGGTTAAAAGGCATTACCTGCAGCGGCAAGCCGACCTCCTGTCCGGACCAGCTCGCCCGCGCTTTGGAAGAGCTGGTAAAACATCGCTGAACCGCAAAGGACGCAAAGGGGACGCAAAAAACCAAGGCGCGATTATGATCGCGCCCGGGAATTTTTGAGAACCCTTTGTGTACTTTGCGGTTCAACCGGCTGCTTATGTTTTACAATTTAGCGGTGATGGCCTTGCTGAGCTCGTTAATGCTGACCGTCAGCTGATCCAGCCGGCCTTCCATGCGCACCAACAGATAAACCGCGACAGCCATAGCAAAGCCGTAATTTACCGCATAGTCCAGCATTTGTTCCATCCAGCCTGCCTCCTTATCCCTGGATTACGCCAATACGACGGCTTCAGTCGTTTTGATCCGGGCCTCGACGATTTGCGTCAATTCACCGGTTGCGGTGATAAAGATATTCCGGCTGATGATTTCAGCCATCACCGCATCAACGACGGCTTTGGTCAGGCCTTCCTGGGGATCGGCCAAATTCAGGGTAACTTCTTTGCCCGCCGCACTCTGAAAGACCAGTTCCAACGTTTTCGTCATAAGCGCTGCCTCCTTTCTTCTCGGTTGCTGCCGACCGCGTTTTACTGTTCAACCAGTTCGACATCATCAATACGCCCAACAGCGGTAACCGGATACACCTGTAAACCGGCCAAAGCCAGCCCGACGGCATGAATATCGGCATCTGCCGCATCAGCCTTCAGGTTATTGAAGGAGCGCTGCCGGTAAACGGCATTGCCGCTGGTGTTGACTCCGGTTTGCACCTTAATAATTAACCGGGAGCTTTGCGGTATTTTTATCACTGCCATCAGTCATCACCTCCTCTCTGATCATTAATTTACCACCGGCTCCCCTAAACGGCAAAAGCCGGCTGAGCGCAACTCAACGCGCCAGCCGGCTTTACTTATAACGTTATTTGAACCACAGAGGACACAGAGTTCACTGAGGTACTGCTAAATTAATATATCGTACCCTCTGTGTCCTCCGGGTACTCTGTGGTTGATATTATATTTGGGCTACTGCAGTTCCAGCCAGTCATTGTACTTGGCCTCAAGCGCGGCCTGTACCCGCAGATGTTCATCGGCAAGGCTTTGGCTAACCGACGGATCGACATGGCTGGCAGGATCATTGAGCCTGAATTCCAACGCTTTCAGTTCGGCTTCCAGCATGGCGATTTCGCCTTCCAGCCGTTGGGCCAGCTTTTCTTTATCGCCCGCTCTTTGCTGGCGGGGCTTGCTTTTTCTCACCGGCTCAGCGGCCTTGTCCAGCGGTCTTTCCGCCGGTTGAACGGCTTTTTGCGCCGCTTGCCGCCGCTCGCGGTAGTAGCTGTAATTCCCGGCATACTCCACCAGACAGCCGTCAGCCAGCTCCACCACACAGTTGGCAACCTTGTCCAGAAAATAGCGGTCATGCGATACGGCAATAAAGGTTCCGGGAAAGGCCATGATCGCCTCTTCCACCGCCTCTTTCGCCGGAATATCCAAATGATTGGTCGGTTCATCCAATACCAGAAAATTGGCCCCGGTCAGCATCAGCTTTAAAAAAGCCAGCCGCGACTTTTCCCCGCCGCTTAAATCGCGGATAATCTTGAACACCTCGTCGCCGCAGAACAAAAAAGCGCCGAGATAATGTCTGGCCCGTTCCTCACTCAAGCCATATTCCTGCATAATTTCATCAAGCAGCCGGTTGGCGGAGTTAAGTCCTTCGTGCTGCTGGGAAAAATAGCCAAGCCGCACCCGGCTACCCAGTTTGACCCTGCCGGCGGCGGGAGTTAATTCGCCAATCAGCAGCTTGAGCAGGGTTGTTTTGCCAGCCCCGTTGGGGCCAACCAAAGCTATGCCGTCACCGCGCCGGATGAGCAGCGACTGGTGCTCAAAGATCGTCCTGGAACCATACGCCGCCGCCGCGTCCTCCAGTTCAGCCACCCGTTCGGCGCATTCACTGGGCGGATTAAAGGCAAAATAGTTGAATCTGGCACTGCCCGGCGGCAGCACAATCCGCTCCAGCCGCTGCAGTTGTTTTTCCCGGCCCCGGGCCTGCTTGGACTTAATACCGGCCTTATACCGTCTGATATATTCCTCGGTTTGGGCGATTTTTTGCTGCTGTCTGGCGAAGGCGCCGGATAAAGCCGACAGGCGCTCGGCCTTTAAGGCCAGATACCTGGTGTAATTGCCGTGGTAAACAGCAGCTGTACCGTTTTCCAGTTCAAGCATCCGCCCGGCGACTTTATCCAGAAAAAAGCGGTCATGGGAAATAACCAGCACCCCGCCGGGATAACCGGCCAGAAACTCCTCCAGCCACTCAACCATGCCAATGTCCAGGTGGTTGGTGGGTTCGTCCAAAAATAAAAAGTCCGGTTGGCGAATCAGCGCTTTGGCTAAACAAATCCGGGTTTTCTGGCCGCCGGAAAAAGCGGCGACCGAACGCGTTAGATCGGCTTCGGCAAAGCCCAGGCCAAACGCCACCCGCTTGACAGTGCTCTCATAAGCATAGCCGCCGGCGCGTTCAAAACGCTCCACAATAGCCGAGTATTGCTTCATCAGCCCCTCCAGCGCAGCCTCGTCCCGCTCGGCGGCAATCACCTGCTCCAGTTCCTTCATTTCCGCCTGCCAGGCCAGCACATCCCGGAAGGCGACACATAATTCATCATATAAGCAGCCGTTTCCCAAGGCCGCCTCCTGCTCAACATAGCCGATATTGCCGCCGGACGGCAGCCCGATCGTACCGGCGTCAGCCTGCTCCAGCCCCATCAGACAGCGCATCAGGGTCGTCTTACCCGTACCGTTTGCGCCAATCAGCCCAACCTTATCCCCCCGGCGCACCTCAAAGCTGACCCCGCTAAACAAGGTCTCTATCCCAAAGGCCTTCGACAGTCCTTCCACTTTTAACAATGTCATGCTCACCTCAAAAAATAAATGCGATTGAACCACAGAGTACACAGAGGGCACAGAGGTTTACGACTGAGCGATGTTATCGCTCAGGAAAGGTTATTTTATTATTCGTTTGATACCGCTGCGTAAACTTGTCACATTAAAATTGATAATCATACCAACTCTTAGCCCGGTCATTTTTAAGTAGGATAATATCTGCGCCGTATGAATGGCCGCAATTGATTCAACTGCTTTTAGTTCCAGGATAACTTTGTGTTCAATTAAAAAATCAAGCCGTCCCGCTCCCACCGCATAGCCTTTGTAATCGATTGCAACAGGCTTTTGCCTTTCATACGCAATTCCACATATGTTAAATTCCCTAGCCAAAGCTTCCTCATAGATGCTTTCCAAATACCCAGGCCCTAAAATACTATGTACTTCTAAAGCAGCTCCAATAACACGACCAGTTAAACTATCCATACGTTCATCTAACCGCTTATCCATCATTACTCCCCTAAACCCTCTGTGTCCTCCGTGTCCTCTGTGGTTCAATTATACAATAAAAAAAGCGCGATAGCTAATCGCGCTTTATTGCAATAGGTTATTCGATTGTACAGATGGCGTCCGGACGGCGTACCAGGAGAGCTGCTGTTTCCAGTACGCGGAATACATGATTCATGCTGGTCGGACCCATGTAGGCGGTTACCATATCCTGACCCAGGGCGAGATTGAGGTTTTGCGAGCCGGTGGCGACCACTACGGCCTTGGAACCGCCGATGACATTAGAGTAATGAACCCCGCCGGTGATGAGCGCTTTGACCTGATCAAGCTCGAGCATGCCGGTATTGCCAAACACTCTGATCATCCGGCCAAACAGCACGGGGCTTACTACCATGGCATAAGGCCCGTAATGACCAGCCTGACTTAAAGCACCGACTGCCTTGACCACATCGGCCAGAGCGGCGCCGGTTTCATTCCAGTCACTGATCGCTACAGTCTGACGGTCTTTTACAGTAAACAGGCCATCATGCCCCAATTCGACATTGCCGTTAAAAATCAGATGATCTTCCTGCACAGCGACAAAGTTGCCGGCAACGGCGGCAGTGCTTACATCAATCGGCAAGCCCAAATGCCGGTCAGCTTCAACATCCCGCCACATAATTTTAAAATCTTTATACAAAATAGGTAAATTAATCGTCGCCCGCCGGCTGGCTTCAACGACAAATTCTTCATTTTCCCCAACCATATCAATTCCTGTCGGGGATTTTCCGCTAAAGACCGAGTAAGGAATGCTATACACGCCCGAACCAAGCGGTCCCAGGACATCAATGATCCGCCGGGCTACCAAGGTACGGCGGGCAGTGCTGACAACAGCTTCATCAATACGCTGCCATTCGCCTTCATTCAGCGGCGCAGCGTTGCGATCTAAAAAGTCCACAATAAATCCCTCCTAAAAAAACTGGTTACCAGCGGTTATTTTTGACCAAACATGCTGCCCACGGTAGGTACCCGGTTATCCGGCTCCCCGCTGACAACCCGTTCGTCGCCTTCCACCGTGTGGTCTTCCAGGAATTTTTCCCGTTGAATCGCATCAATCCGGGAAATAAGATGCGTAATTTCAGCGACATGTTCTTTCTCGTCGTCGCGGATATGCGCCAGCAGGTCTTTTACTTCAGCATTATCAATATTGTCAATATGCGCCTGGTACTGATTGATTGCCTGTAATTCGCCCATTAAATCCTCACGCAGCCAAATAAGCAGCTGCTCGAGCTGAGAAGCCTGAACACTGTCTGATTCCGGTTTTCCATATGCCACATGCATTCCTCCTTTGTAAATCAACAATCTTACCATTATTCTTAGGATATTATTACCTGTTTCGTCAATAATATTAATTTTCCTGCCGACATTAAACCTACCTGGCGCGTTTAGCAAAATTTTAAAACAAAATTTTCATCATACCTACGGCTTCCCCTACATATACTGGCTAGCGAACACCGGTTCAAAAAGGTGGTGTCAATGTGTCTTACCGTCTGCCTGCTTATGAACACATTGCGGCCATTGTTCCCAGTTATTCGCCGTTTGGCGATCAGTCCGCCATCATCTCCACCGACGGACTGACCTCCGCTGTTGACAACAATGTCCGCACCCTCATCAAACGGCTGGCCCGCAGCTCGTCCACCGATCTGCCGGCCCTCAAAGCCCGCACGGCCAAACTTACCAACCGGGCCATCCTGCAGCCGCTGCTGCTGGCTCCGGGTCTTGTCCTGGTTCCGCTTAAAGTCAGAAAACCAAGAGTAGCCGGCGACACCAGCACCGGCTACGTCAATATGCATGCGGTCACCGGGGTGAAAAGCACGGCAAACAAGCCTTACCGTTCCACCCTGCAGCTGACCGGCGGCGCTGAACTGCCGGTGCTCTGGTCGCCGGCGACAGTGAACAAACAGCTGCAGCACGCCCGCCTGGCGCTACATCATTTGGTACTCAGCCCTGAACTTACCGATAGTCCGGCCAGCTATGCGGCAATTGCCGGAATCGCCACAAAAATCATTGACGTTATCTATGATTTGCTGAACCTGAAACGCGGCCGCTAGTACTGCGCCAATCAGGACTAGCTGCGCTGCCTTACGGCTATTTCCAGACTGTCCCGCTGCAGCAAGCTGCAGACAGTAACCATAAATTCGTCGCAATTCAACCGGTGAACCGTATCCAGCACGTGAATGACAGCGCCCCGGCAGAGCGGAATACCAGCCGCCAGCGACCGGACCGGAGCGACGGCGCTGCAAATTACGATCCCCGGCAGCTCAACAGCCAGCCTGTTTAAAATACTTCCCGTCAGATCGTCCGAGTTGCAATCCACCACCACAACATCACAGTCTGTGCCGGTATCTTCAATTTGCCGGATCAGGTGGCGCAGCATGATCTCGACATCCTGTTCAATATTTTTAACCATAATGAGAAAGGTGACGCTTGGCAGCCGCATTAAACCCGGCCTGAGCAGACAGCCCCACAGCTCCTTAAGCAAACACCAGCTGCCAAACATCGCCAAGGCCACTAAAAAAACGCTGGCGGTATAAGTAAAAACCAAAATATCCACCCCCCTTTACCTGGGATAGAATATTATACGCCGGCCGGCAGCTTCCGGTTACTCTAAAAATACAATCCTGTTTTTCACGGCGTAAATAACCGCCTGCGTCCGGTCACTGACATTGATTTTCCGGAAAATATTGGTCAGATGGTTCTTTACCGTTTTCTCACTCAAAAACAGCTGCTTGGCAATGTCATGATTGCTCAGTCCCTTACAGATTAGTTCCATTACTTCAATTTCGCGGTAGGTTAACCGTTCCTCCTTGCGCCGCTCCAGCATCGAAACAACTTCCTGCTTGCGTTCCTCCCGGCGGTTGATTTCACCAAACAGCCTGGTGGCCAGCGTCGGATAGATAAAGGTTTCACCATCAAAAACGGTCCGGATCGCCTTAACCAGCATGCTTGGTTCAACATCCTTTAACAGATAGCCCGCTGCGCCGGACTTGATCACTTCAATGACATAGTGTTCATCATCATGGATGGTCAATATTAAAACCTTAATTTTTTTGTTGGCGGTACGCAGCTTTTTCGTAACTTCCAGCCCGTTCAGGCGCGGCATGTTGATATCCAGCAACAGGATATCAGGCCTTAACTGCAAGGACAATTCCACCGCCGCTTCACCGTCTTCAGCCTCACCAATAACGGTCAAATCTTTTTCAAATTCTAGTACATTCCTAATTCCTTTGCGCAACAGCATATGATCGTCAGCGATCAGAACATTAATGGGCATTGACCGTTCCCCCCTTTTTATTTCACGATGTGCGCTGTTAAGAAAATGACCACTTCCGATTCGTTCTGCGAATTGCCAACACTGCGGAACAATGCTCCAATCACCGGCAGATCACCTAACAACGGGACCTTGCGCATTGATGAAAATTCATCTTTGCCGATCAGCCCGCCGATCACCATTGTCTCTCCATCCTTAAGCCGTACTTCGGTGCTGGCGGAACGCTTGTTGAATTTATAAGCCTTTAACTCAGGAACATAGGCCGGTGAGCTGACCTCCGTATGTACAGTCGCGGTGATATATCCGTCAGCATTGACCCGCGGCGTATACTTTAAGATAATTCCGGCATTCTTGTACTCAACGGACGCAGTTGTGGCATGATCGGTAATTGTCGTTACCGACACCGGCAGCTCGCCGCCGATATTGATCACCGCTTCACGGCCGTTGATTGTCATAATCTTCGGTTTAGCCAAAACACTGGCCTTACCCTCAGTCACCAGGGCATTAATCTTAAATTGATAGTACATTTCATAAGAAAAACCCTCCGGCGTACGGCCAAACTGAATGATTCCCGGTATGTTATCATTGTCGGCCGTTGTTTTTCGCTCAACCCTCCAGGAGCCGTCATCCTGTTTGCTGTAGTCCGGGTAATTGGGTCCCTTCGACCATTCCCATTCCACGCCCAGACTTTTCGCAGCATCACGATTGATTGCTAAAACCTGGGCCTCCAGCACAACCTGCTGGCAGGGAATGTCAATGGCGGCCAGTACCTGGCGAATCTGATCCGTTTCGCCCGGCGTACCTGAAAAGATGAGAGAATTGGTCGCCGCATCCACCTTTAACCGGTGGGAAAGCGCCGCCCCGGCGGAGGCGGGCTGACGGGCCAGCACCACGCCCAGCAGCCCCGCTGCCTCGGCAGCCTCAGCATACTGCAGCCGGAAGATGGCAATTTCACCAAAGCCGCGCTGCAGCTGTTCCGGGCTGCCGACAATGATGATATCGCCTAAGCGCTGATAGCTGAGGCCTTTGGTTTTCGTGACAATATCCAGCGCTGTGGCAAAGGGAACAGCATTCAGCCGGACGGTGATTTTACCGCTTACCGTATCATCAGCCACAATGCTGACGCCGCCGACAGCAGCCAAAGCGGTCAGTACATCCCGCACCTCGCCATTGGTTACATTCATATTCACCAGGGAACCGGCTGCTGACGCCGAAGTCAGCAGCAGTGTAATAATCAGCAGCAGTAAGCCCGTCTTTCTTGCCATCATACCCTTATCACCTTCCCAGTGTAAGCGTCAGATTCCCGTCAGGACCGGTCAGGATAACGGAATGATCCGAAACTGCTGCCAGCAGAAACGGCCCGACCTGCTCCCCGGCCTGATAAGCGCGGCTTGCGGACTGATACTCAAGGATGGCCAGGCGTTTTGAATTGCCGGACACCACCCCGGTTAATACCGGCGGGACAGTTTCAGCCGTTTGGAGCCCGGCTGCCGGCTGCCGGGCAGTATTTACCGGCAGTGTTGGTCTTTGATAAGCCGCCGGTACGGCAAACGGGTCTTTTAGCACAGCTTCCCGCCGGAAACCCCGGGGCATCACCGGCTGCGACACCGCCAGGCCGGACCGGGCCGGTACGGAAGCGCTGGAAACCTGATGGCTGTCCGACTCTCCGGCAGCAGCAAAAAAGTTTACTGCCGCCAGCAGCAGCGCCGCTGCGCCGACAATGACCAAAGCCTTCTGCCGCGGCGGCAATTTGGCGCAGAACTCCCTAATATTCACAGTCATTGAACCAACTACCGCCCTTTTTCATCAATACTTTCTAAACTTCTACATAAATACAAAAAAATCCTGTCAGGAATTGGCAGGATTTACAGGAGAAAGCATTATCTTTTGGACGTCAGTTTTAACTGCTTCAGGCTGGGTCCCATCAAGCGCTTATAGGCTTCAACTCCGGGCTGATCAAACGCGTCCACGTTGGCCAGTTCCCCCTCATAAGCGACCGACAAGGCCAGCATATACAACAGCTGCCCCAAATAAAAAGCGCTGAGACGCGGCAAAACAATTGTCGCGTTAAAGCGGCAATCCCGCGCCAAAGCCTCGGCATTGGCGGACCGGGCAACTTCCAGCGCGGCGCTCATGCCGATCCCCGCAAGTGCGGAAAGACCTGCGGCCTTAGGAAAAGCATCCGGTATCACCGGATCATTATTCCACTCGCCAATCGCCACAAACTGGATTACTTTATCTCTGGGGCCGTCCTGATGCAATTGGGTCTGGGCATGCATGTCGGTAGTTCCGACAGCAACGACCGGCGTGCGGCCATAGAATTTCAGGCCGCCATCCTTATCAAACCGTTTGCCCAGCGATTCGGCCAGCAGCTGAACATACCATTCGGCCACTGACTTTAAATAATCGGCATAGGGCATAAAAACTTCACAGCTCCGCCCGTATTTCACTGCTGAGATATATTTTAACGCCGCATTCAGCAGGGCCGGGTTACGCCACAGTTCCCCGGACTGGCAGGCTTCATCCATCGACCGGGCTCCGGCCAGGAACTGATCAATATCAAAGCCGATGCAGGCAGCTGTGATTAAGCCAACTTCGGAAAAAACGCTGAACCGTCCGCCGACGCCATCCGGGACCTGGAACGCCGGCCAGTCATACTCAGCCGCCAGCCGGCCCAGCAATGAAGGCGCCCCGCCGGCAGCCGGCCCGGTTACGGCAACTACTTCCACGCTAATCTGCGGCAGCTGTTGCAAAGCTTCATAAATAACCATAAAAGCGGCCATGGTATCCAAGGTTGCGCCTGATTTGGAAATAACAATCAGCATCACCCGGTAAGGCCTGGTGGTTAAATCATACAAGGAACAGGCGGCATCGGCCTGCAGCTGCTCGATGATCTCGGTAGTCCGCCGCGGATCGATATTATTGCCGCTAAAATACAGTTTGGGATAACCCCGACGGGCCTCAGTGCTTTTGCTGTTCCAAAACTCGCCGCAATGAACATCAAACAATACCTTGTTGCCGAGATAAGAACCGCCAATACCAAAAGAGATCACCGCATCCACCTGGTTGCGCACCGTTTGGCCAAACTGCTTTAAGCGGTTGATCGATTCCGGTGAATTCAGGTTGCCGGTCTTCACATAGGGCAGCTCGGTAAATAAGACCTTTTCCGGACTGCCGTCTTTTGATACATGGCCCCGCACTTCGCCATTCAGCCGCATCTCAGCCACAGCCTGATGAGACCTGGCCAGTTTCGCCGCTACATCAGCCAGATCGGCATCGGTTACCTTGGTATCGCCATACAGATTGGTATAATCGAAGGTAATTCCCGAATCCAGCACAACTTTGGCCTTATTCTTATCCATCCGCACACCTCCAAATGAATGATTCTTTTTATTACTATTCATCTGCAATCATTGGTTTCCCTGCCGGTGAAGTCAAAATATTCGCATAACCCCCGCCAGACTCCGCTGCTCTCCTCTATGTATATGAGCAGTTACATAAGAATATGCCTTTGGTCTGAAATCAACGAAAAAACCGCGCCTGTCCAGGCGCGGCGCTTGCTAGATTTGTTTGGCTTCTTTCTCCGGCCACTCATCGGTGACAGCCGCTGCGGCCTGTTCATTGCCAACAAGCGGACCAACCGTTTTGAGCAGATATTTCAAAAAAGCCTCTCGCAGATCCGGCCGTTTTAAAGCATATTCCACGGTTGCTTCAAGATAGCCCTGCTTATCGCCGACATCATAACGGCGGCCATAAAAATGATAGGCATACACCGGACTGACGGCAGCCAAACGGCACAAAGCGTCAGTCAGCTGAATTTCCCCGCCCAGCCCCGGCTCAGTCTGTTCCAATAACGGAAAAATATCCGGTTCAATGATATACCGGCCCAAGACCGCCAGGAGCGAAGGCGCTTCATCCACCGCAGGCTTTTCAACTAAATTAACGGCCTGCCATAAGTTATGCTTGACAGGCTTAGGATTCACAATTCCATAACTGGCTACTTTGGCCTTAGGAACCTCCTGAACCCCCAAAATAGTGCCAGGGTAATCCTCATAGACATCAATCAGCTGCTTCAGGCAGGGCACAGCAGCATCCACAATATCATCACCCAGCAACACGGCGAACGGGTCATTGCCGACAAACTGTTTGGCGCAAAGCACCGCATGCCCGAGTCCCTTGGCCTCCTTTTGCCGTACATAGTGAATGGTTACTTTGGATATTTCCTCCACTAGCCCCAGAAGGTCGTATTTCCCCTGTTTTTTAAGCTGCAACTCCAACTCCACCGAGCGGTCAAAATGATCCTCAATCGCCCGCTTGTTGCGGCCGGTGATGATTAAAATCTCTTCAATACCGGACTGGATGGCTTCCTCCACAATATACTGGATGGCCGGCTTATCAACAATTGGCAGCATTTCCTTGGGCTGCGCCTTGGTTGCCGGCAGAAACCTCGTCCCCAGGCCGGCCGCGGGAATAATGGCCTTGCGTATTTTCTGACTTTTACTCATTGCTCAAATCCTTTCCAGCGATAATGAACTGCTTGCCCAACTCCGGGGCCGCCGCCAAATCGGCTAGCATCATCATGTTCAATGGCCTTGCACGCCAGAAAGGATATACCGCCGCCATCCTGTCCAACATTTTCGCAAGTTCATCAACCGGTTCCCGGCTTGCCGTATTGGCTGCCAGCCCATCCAGCCTGGCAGCGGTATCTTCGAGCTTCCGTTTATTTAACAGCCTTGAGCTGATAAATCTCCACTTCCTGATTGAACAGTTTGGAATTGACAATTTCAAATTTGGTATCAAGACGTTTAATATCTTCCTTTGTCGCCAGATCAGTCAGAGCCTCTTTGCTCAACGAATTTACCGTTAAACCGTCAACTTTGGCATTCACCATCTCTACATTATGCATCAGCGCCTGAAGCAAAGCCGTATTCTCAGTGAGCTGGCCTTTGCAATTGCCGACCTCTTCCCGCAAAGACTGCTGACCCTGTTTAAGACCCGCAACCACTTGCTGTAATTCAGTCTGGCCGGCTGCCAGCTTGTGCTGACTGTGTTGCAGTTCTTGCTGCCCGCTCTTTAGACTGCCAACATCTACTTTTAAAAAGTTAACATCCTCTTTAAGACCGTTAACATCTTTCTTGAGGCTGCCAACATCCTCTTTTAAGCCACTAACATCTTCTTTGAGACCGCCAACATCCCCTTTGAGACCGTTAACATCTTCTTTGAGACCGTTAACATCTTCTTTGAGACCGTTAACATCTCCCTTAAGACCGCCAACATCCTCTTTGAGGCCGTTAACATCTCCCTTAAGACCGCTAACATCTTCTTGCAGCTTTTGCTGCCCCTGTTCCATGCGCTCAAGGCGATTAATCACCTGCTGTAACAATTTTTCCATCAGCCGCTCACTCTCCTTACCGCTATTCTAACATGGTTTTGCTTGCAGCTACAACATGAAATCAGGCCAGCCGCGTATGGCTAGCAACGGAAAACCCGGCTTGCGTCGGGCCTTAACGGCAGAAAAGCAGCCAGCATACCATTTCAAACCGTACACCGGACCTGTCTCCGCGTCATGCCCGACTAATGGATTAAATATGTATTTTGTCCCAAAATTGAGAAACCTTTACTGTTATTTGGAGGTTTTTTCAAGAAATATGTGGAAATATAGCACGTAAAGCTTAAATTTCTTTACAACTATATAATTAGGAGATGACTAGCCGATGAAGACAGCACGTATTTGCACTCTATCCATGATTTTATTTTTCGTATTCTGCGTATCACAAGTGATCAATCCCCTGGCTGCAGAAGCTGCAAAAAAACGTATTGGAGTAGTGTCTTTCGAAAACGCCTCACAAGTTTCCGATTATACGATGGGACGGGGCATATCGGATATTCTGATTGCTGAACTTGTACAAAACAAAAACTATGAAGTAGTAGAAAGAAACAGGCTGGATGCACTTTTGAAGGAACAAGTACGCGGCGCCAGCGGTATTATTGATGGACAATCAGCTGCACAGATTGGCAAGCTGTTAGGATTAGACTACCTGGTAACCGGCACTATAGTGGAAGCAGGCGTTGAGCAGGATTTTTTTTCAACTAAAGCCAAAGTCGTAGTATCGGTACGAATGATCGACGCCCAAACCGGAACGATAATTTTCGCCGATCAGACAGTAGGCAAAAAATCGGCCGCCTTTTCGGGGAATAACAGCAATCCCCGCTTGGATCCTTCTGTATTTACGGCAGCGGCTCGCAGAGCCATTGAGGCAATTGCCTTTAAAATAAATGAGATTAATCCGTTAGAAGGCATAGTAATCTTAGTCCAGGGCGATAAAGTAATGATTGATCTTGGCCGTGAGCATGGTGTGGAAGCCGGTCAAACCTACCTCATCATGCGTGAAGGAAATCCCATCTACCACCCGCTTACCGGTGCTCTTGTGGCGATAGAAAAAACTGATCTGGCTTCATTTACGATCACCGGCGCCGAAGCAACTACTGCGACAGGGAAACTTAAAGAATCGGCAGCGAAAGCCATAAAACCGGGAGATAAAGTAAGAAGAATCAAATAAATTAAAGTTAGTGGTGAGTGAATTGAAGCAAAAGTTTATGATGTTGCTGGTAATTATGCTGTTGACAGGGCTGCTTGCCTCCACAGCAATGGCCAAAGAAGTTTCCGTACAGGGATTTGGACTAAACCGTGAGGAAGCGATTAATGACGCGCTCCGTAATGCAGTGGAGCAAACCGTTGGAACCTTAGTAAGCGCCGAAACACTCGTAAAAAACATGCGTATGGTCAAAGACGAAATCTATACTAATTCCAAAGGATATGTGAACGGATTCGAAATTCTTAGTGAAAACCGTAGTTTCGATGGCACTACAGTTACAATTAAAGCAAATGTTGACACCACCCCAAACTCCGCGCTGGTTTCCCAACTGCAGCGCCTTAATTTGATCAAACACAGCCTGCAAGACCCCAGGATTGCGGTTATCATTCCCGAATTCCACCTGACGGCCAGGATTCCCGATCCGGCAGGAGAAACTGCTGTCATTCGCAAGTTAACCGAGGCCGGCTTTTCCCGTGTTGTTGATCCACAACAAATACAGGCAATTCGTTACACAAATGTCATTAAATCACTAACCCGCGGCGAAACTAGTGAAGCAATTGCACTGGCAACCAGCTACAATGTCGATTACTTATTGGTGGGAGAAGCATTCAGCGAGTATGCAGGCAACATTGGAAATAGCGGCATGCACTCCTGCCGGGCCCGGGTAGAAGCAAAATTAATTAAAGCCGACACCGGTGAAATTGTCGCAGCCCAGGGGTTTCATGCAGGCGGGGCCGACATTACCGAATTTACGGCTGCCAAAAAAGCACTGAACAATGCCGGCGAACTTATGGGTGACTACATGATAGAGAAACTGCTGGCCTATGCCGGTAGTACTGAAACAGGGATACAGCTAACGGTTTTTCATGCGACCAGTTTTTCCAAAATCTCTCTGCTGATAAAAGAACTGGAACACATAAAGGGAGTTAAAAAAGCCTATATCCGTGATTATAATAATGGAACGGCTAAAATCGATCTGGACTACACCGGAACTCCCCTTACACTAGCCAATGCTTTGAAACAAATCAGCTTACCAGGTTTAGCAATTACAGCTGTATCAAACAGTGCAATTCACGTATCAATAGTATATTGACACACTCTAAAAAATGGAGGCTAAAATGATGCAGAAAAAACAGTTTGTACTTACAGGGCTTCTAACCTTCATGATTATGCTATTCCCGCTCCTAACAGGGGCTGCAACTGTAAATATCACAGTCAATGAGACAAGCCCTGCCGTTGACACATTTGGTGTCAGTCCTGCCACCGGTAGTGGCGCTTATATTGACTGGAGCCAAAAAGTAATCATTGCCAAAGGCATCGGTGCACCTGCTGAAGGAAGTAAAAGTCCGGTCTTAAGAAAAGGCCAGGCCCTTACTGCCGCCAAAGTAGTTGCCCAAAGAAATTTGTTAGAAGCCATTCAAGGCGCTAATGTATTATCTACAACAATTATTCATAATAATCAGTTGATTAAAGACGAAATTATCACTTCTGTTCAAGGTGTTATTAAAGGCGCAATTGAAATTGACCGTAAGGATTTGGGCGGCGATATCTGGGAAGTCACCCTGGCTATCCCAATGTACCCGAATGTTTCCCAAGCCGTAATCGGTACAATTACGGAACACACGCCCCGTCAGCCACTGCCGGTTCCCAGTTCTGACGCTGTAAGGCCAGCTGCCCCCGGCGAAACCGCCTCCGGCTCATCTCCGGCAGACTATACAGGTTTGGTTGTTGAAACCGCCGGCTTGCCGTTAAACCGTACCTTCTCCCCGGTTATTTATGACGACACCGGGCGGGCAATCTATGGCCATATGAATATTGACCCCCAGTTTGCAATTTCTTATGGTATGGTTGACTATGCCGCCACAGCAGAAGATATTTACCAGGTAGATGCCGGTCTTTCGCGTGCCGGAAAAAAACCATTGATCATAAAAGCTTGGGGACTGCGTGATAATGACAATAATCTAATTATCAGCAAGGCCGATGCCGACCGGCTGCTTGCCGCCAATACCCAGAGCGGCGATTTCTTGTCCAAATGCAACGTTGTTTTTAAGCAGTAACTAAACTGCAAATGACGAGCCCGCCACAAGAGTACAATTGAACCTATTCACGTTTCGGCGCGGTGATTCAGCATCCTTAAATTAAAAAGAGCTGTAAAAAGAGCAAAACTTGAGTATCAGGATACTTCAGGTTCTGCTCTTTTTTGCCATTAGGCAATTCACGTAGAAAGCCTGCCGCTTATCAGTCCACCTGGTCAATGACTCTAAACCCGCGTCTCCCGAATCAAGGCCAGCAGCTCGGCCGTCTTTTCCCGCATCAGCCGTTCATCGCAGCGTGATTCCACATTCAAGCGCAATACCGGTTCGGTGTTGGACATGCGGACATTAAACCGCCAGTCGGCCAATTCAATACTGACCCCGTCGGTGTAATCAACAACCAGCGCCGCCGGGGCATAAATTTCTTCCAGCTTCCTGATCACTGCGGCGGGTTCCGCTACCTGACGGTTGATTTCGCCGCTGACCGGATAGCAGGCTACCCTTTCCCGCAGCAATTGAGAAAGCGGTTTGCCGGACAGGCTCACGATCTCCAGTACCAGCAGCCAGGGAATCATACCGCTGTCGCAATAGGCAAAATCGCGGAAATAGTGATGGGCCGACATCTCCCCGCCATATACGGCATCCTCCCGGCGCAGCCGTTCCTTCATAAACGCATGACCGGTTTTGTTCTGAATGGGAATACCGCCCGCCTTGGTGACAACCTCAATCGTGTTCCAGGTCAGACGGGGATCATGAACGATTTTCGCGCCGGGATGTTTGCGTAAAAAAGCCTGCGCCAGAAAACCCACCAGATAATAGCCCTCAATGAAAGCGCCGGTTTCATCAAATAAGAAGCAGCGGTCAAAATCGCCGTCCCAGGCAATTCCAATATCGGCTCCCGTTTCACGCACCACTTTAGCCGTAGCTTCCCGGTTCTCGACCAGCAAAGGGTTGGGAATGCCATTGGGAAAATTGCCGTCAGGCTCATGATTGACTTTAACAAAAGTAAAGGGCAGCTGCCGCTCCAAAGCGTCAATGACCGGTCCGGCCGCGCCATTGCCGGCATTGACCACCACTTTCAGCGGCTTTAACGCCGCCTTGTCCACATACCCCAGCAAATGCCGGATATATTCCGGCAGGATCTCCCGGCGGCTGACCTGGCCTGCCGCCGTGGGTACCGTGGGAAACGCCCCGGCAATCACCGCTTCCTCCAGTTCCTTCAGCCCGCTGTCGCCGCTGACCGGCCGGGCCCCGGCCTGGACCAGCTTCATGCCGTTATACTCCTGCGGATTATGACTGGCAGTGATCATTATGCCGCCATCTAACTGCCAGTGAGCGGTTGCAAAATAAATTTGCTCTGTGCCGCATACCCCAATATCAACAACATCACAGCCCGCTTCGGTCAGGCCTCTGACCAAAGCCGCCCGCAGCAGCGGGCCGGACAGTCGGATATCATGACCGACAGCCACTTTTCCGGCCTTGAAAATAGCCACAAACGCCCGGCCAATCCGGTAAGCCATTTCCTCATTGAGTTCTTCCGGCACCTTGCCGCGAATATCATAAGCCTTAAAGGCATTGCGTAACAATTGCATCTCCACGCTCCTATACCCGCCCGTAAATATCATCAAACCGGACAATATCGTCTTCTTCCAGATAGCTGCCGTTTTGCACCTCAATGATCTCCAACGGTATCCGGCCCGGATTCTCCAGCCGGTGCCTGGTCGACTGCGGCACAAACACACTCTCGTTTTCATGCACCATTTTCTCTTCTTCGCCAATGGTCACTCTGGCCGCGCCCCCGGTTACAATCCAGTGCTCGCTGCGATGATAATGCAGCTGCAGACTCAAGCGCTGGCCCGGGCTGACCGTAATCTTTTTCATCTTATAGCCCGGACCCTCGCCCAATACCGTATAACTGCCCCACGGGCGATACATAGTGGTGTTTTCATTGGCTTCCTTGCGTCCCTGCTGCCTAAGTTTTTCGACCAGAGCTTTTACCTTTTGCGACTCGCCTTTCTTGGCCACCAAAATCACATCGTCGGTCTCCACCACCAGCAGGTCTTCCAGCCCAATGCCCGCAATCAGGCGGCTGCGGCCCAGCATCAGGGTATTGGAACAATCAACCGGCATACAATCACCGTGTACGGCATTGCCCTGCTCATCTTTGTCCAGAACCTCATAAATGGCATCCCAGGAACCAATATCATTCCAATAGGAAGTGAGCGGTACGGTTACCACATTGTTTGATTTTTCCGCCACCGCATAGTCGATGGAAATATTCGGCAGGGCGGCGAAATCAGCCAGCAGTCCGGCATAGCCGCCTGCGGCCAGCTCAGCTATTTCCGGCTGATAGCTGGCCAATTCCTGCATAATGCAATCAATGGAAAACGCAAACATGCCGGAGTTCCAAAAATAGTTCCCGGCGGCCAGATACTTTTCGGCAGTCGCCCGGTCAGGCTTTTCCTGAAAAGCCTGCACCACATAACCGCCCTGGCAGGCTGACCCGGCCTGAATATAACCATAACCGGTTTCCGGTTTATCCGGCTTGATTCCGAATGTAACCAGCTTACCGGCTGCCGCCAGCCCCGCCGCTTTACGCACGGTTTCGATAAAGCTCTTGCTGCCCTGGACAATATGGTCGGAGGGCGTAACCAGCAATACCTCGTCACTATCCAGCTTCAACTCATCCAGGCAATACCGAACGGCCAGGGCAATGGCCGGGGCGGTATTGCGCCCCACCGGTTCCAGTACAATATGCGCCGCCTCAGCCTGACAGGCGGCTAATTCAGCTTTGACATGATGCAAATAACCCTGGTTGGTGATTACCACAATGTCCTCAGGCTTTACCAGCGGCAGAAACCGCTGCACTGTTTGCACCAATAAAGACTGCTCGTTGCCAATATTTAAAAATTGTTTGGGATAACACGTGCGCGACAGCGGAAACAGCCGTGAGCCGCCCCCGCCGGCCAAAATAATAATCTTCATTGGTTAATTCTCCTTTTTCAAGCAGCTCCTTAACCGTTTTGAAGCGCTTTTCCGGAATTTTTGGAGCTTAAGCCAAATATTAATGGGCGCATACGGCTGATAAATGCTGCCTTGTTCATCCGTGGCCACCGAATCAATCAGCATAATGCTATTTGCCTTAAACCACTTTACGACCGTTTCGCCCTCGACCTGCATGCCTTTGGAATTCTTCCAGGCCCGGCCGGACTTGCCGCCGTAGTGATACAGGAGCCGTTCATGATTGCGCACGGCCGCCACCCGATGACCAGCATTCAGCAATTCCGCCTGTAATTTGGTGACAGACCACCACCACTCAAATTCTTCATCCAGCTGGTACGTGTCATATAAATCCCGGTCGATGAGAAAGCAATAGCCGTCGCCCCGGGTATAGGGATAATCGTCACATACCCCGAAAGCGGTCGCCCCGCGCTGATGAAGATCCAGTAACGTTTTTAACCAGGCCTTATGTCTGATCTCCACGTCGGAATTTAATAAAAGAATATACCGGCTATTTGCACTGCACAGTTTGGCGGCAATATTATTGCCCTTAGCAAATAAGGTATTTTGATTTAAGAATACCAATTTATCGATGTAGCCGCTATGCTGCATGTTTGTCAGCAGTTTTTTCGTTTTCAGCCCGGACGCATTGTCTAAAACGATCAGCTCGCAATCCTCAGCGCCCGCTTGTTTGAGCGTCTTCAAAGAGTGCGCGGTATATAACGGGGCATTGTGTACAAGCATGATGATACTAATCACTGTTCATTCTCCTCTAAACTTAAACTGGATTTATTTCTTGCCATAATGCTCTTTTCTAGCGGCAAGTTTTATTGTCCTTTAAGTTCAAAAAGGGAAAGAATGTAATTCCGTGGGATTGCTGGGTTAAAATAACCACCGTACGCTGGCGCCGGCAAAATGATTGGTTTCATCGCTGCCAGCGGTAAAGTTGGCATTATCGATCCGCGCAATGCCAAGCTGGCTGTCCAAAAAGACCTGGTTCCGCAGCTTGGTCTCATATTGCAGCCATAAAGCTTTGACCTTCTGCTGGACCGCCGCATCCCGGTCCTGGGTAAGATAGTTGGCATTGACCGATATCTTGCTGTCCTTGTCCAAATGACGGCCAAACTGAATATAATACTGACTGGCGTTATGGCCCAGCGGATCACCAATGATGTCGCCTTTATAAACATAGCCATTGGTATAGAGCTGATGTCCATACCACCAGTTGCTGGTATGGGCGTACTCCACCTTCATATCCCAGGCGCCGTCCTTATTCAGCCGGGGGACATAAACGCCGACCCGCTCGGCAATTTTGGACGGCAGATAGTTGGCCTGATCTTCGCCATACAGCTCGCCATAAATCTGAATGCCATTCCATTTCGGCACCCGCACTTTAAAGTCCAGCCCGGCAATGTTGTTCCATTTGTCCTCTGCAGCATCGGAATTGCGGCCCAACAGCCAGTCGCCATAATCGCCGCTGCTCAGTCCTTTCCCTTTGCCGCCCAGCATGGACGTAAATGACAAACCGAAAGTAAAGTTTCGCTGCGGCGTAAACGTGCCCCGCAAGCCCACAAACGAAGGGTTGTCCACTTCATTCTCGTTCAACCTGGTCCGGTTGCTTTCCAGCTCGCTATACAGGGCGGTAAAGTTCATGTCACCGAGGAAACGAAAGAAGCCCCGGCTGGTATAAGGCTCAAGGTTGGAAAACTGAATGGAGGTCAGCGGCGTCATGTTATTGCCTAAAATTAAAGAACCAGTCGCGCCATGACCCCAGAAGACCGGGTCTTTACCCACCTGTACGGCAGTGCCGTTAATTCTGGTTTTGATATAGCCGCTGGTCAGAGCGGCGTCGCCCTGCTGATCGTCATCATAGCTAAACCGCGGCTCCAGCGCGACAGCCAGATCTTCACCCAGCTTGCCGGTAATCAGGGCAGAGCCGATGATATTGCCGTCCTGCCCGTAACGATAACCGTTGTTATTGCCATTCAGAGGCTGATAGCCGGCTCGGGGTCCACTACTTGCATTCATACGGTATCGCAGCGAATCACCGTCATAGGTACTCAATTCCAGCCGTACTTCCTTCAGCGCCGGCGACATATCGGACGATTCCCCGGCCAGCACTTGCAGTTCCGGAGCCAGTTCCCGCTCCAGCTCGCTTTTCATGCCCGCCAAAAATCCGGGCAGGGGGCGCTGCTCCACCTCAGCCTGAATTTCGGTCAGCCACTGGGCCATCTGCATCCGGCTGTAAGGCTTGGTGCCATCCGGTATTGACCGGAGATAGCCCAAACCGTCAAACTTTTCGATATAATCATATAACGGGCTGGATAATGGCACATTGGGTGAAACAAAGTCAGACGGCGCAGCCTGGACGCCTGACGACAGGGTTGCGGTCATCAGACCGGCAAGCAACAGCTTTTTCCACAGCATTCTTTCAGCCTCCTCAATATTGTTACGTATCGTCAGACCAGCGTTAAATATTCCTGCAGCGCGGCCTGCCACTGGCGCATCGGGTCGCCAAGGGTCATTCTCAGCAGATAGTTGTCCAGTACCGAATAGGCCGGCCGTTTGGCCGGACGGGGAAACTCCCCGCTGGCGACCGGCGTTACCCGGACTTTCTTGCCGGACTGTTTAAAGATTTCGCAGGCAAATTCGTACCAGGTACAGTGTCCCTGGCAAGTCGCGTGATAGGTCCCGTAAGCATCGCTGGCCAGCAGTTGATAAATCACCCTGGCCAGATCAACCGTCGAAGTAGGCGTCCCGGTCTGGTCAGCAACCACCCGCAGTTCCTGGCACTCTTCAGCCAGCTTTAGCATCGTCCGGACGAAATTGCCGCCGTCGCCATACAGCCAGGCGGTGCGCACAATATAGTGCCGCCCCAGGATCTGCCGCACCAGCTGTTCGCCCTGAAATTTGGTTCGGCCATACACCGTCTGCGGATTGACCGGGTCAAACTCCCGGTAGGCAGCCGCCGTTTGACCGTCAAACACGTAATCGGTACTGACATAGACCATCCGGGCCTGCTGCTCCAGACACCCGGCGGCGATATTCCTCGCACCGGCGGCATTCACCCGGAAAGCACCGTCGGCATCACTCTCCGCTCCGTCCACGTTGGTATAAGCCGCACAATGAATGACCGCCTGCGGCTTTATCTCCCGCAGTAACGCCCGCACCGCCGTTTCATCGGCAATATCCAGGCGGCGGCGGTCGGCCAGCACCAGCTCATGGTCACCCGCCTGCCGGGCAACCTCCCGGCCCAGTTGACCGTTAGCTCCTGTTACCAATATTCGCATAGCTGCCGTCCTTTCCCTTTCTGCTCACTTCCGGTATTCCGGCAATTGATTCGGCGCAACCGCCGCCAGCCGGGGATACTTTGTATCCTTGTCTGATAATTGTATATCGGCGATCGGCCATTTGATGCCGATATCGGGATCATTCCAGATAATGCCGCCTTCAGCGGCAGGCGTATAAACGTCGGTGCATTTATAGGTAAAATAGGCGCTGTCGCTCAGCACGCAAAAGCCATGGGCAAAGCCTGGCGGCACCCATAGCTGCTGATGGTTGTCGCCGGAAAGTTCGACACCCACCCACTCGCCGAACGTGGGCGAGCCATACCGGCTATCCACCGCGACATCAAACACCGCGCCCTGAATCACCGACACCAGCTTGCCCTGCGGATGGGGCTGCTGATAGTGCAGGCCCCTTAACACGCCGCGCGTGGAAAAAGACAGATTATCCTGGACAAACGGTTCTTTGATCCCCAGCTCCGCATAACGCTGCTGCCGCCAGGTTTCCATAAAAAAACCACGCGCATCGCCAAATACTTTCGGTTCAACAATCAGAACGCCTTCGAGTTTCGTCGGTATGACCTTCATCTTAACCACCACTCCTAAGTCTAGTCGAAGTTATCTTTCTCCCGCCAGCTGCAGCAAATACTGACCATAGCCGTTTTTCCGCATAACCGCCCCCAGCTTCGCCAGCTCATCCCGCGAGATATAGCCCATCCGGTAAGCAATTTCCTCCGGGCAGGCGACCATCAATCCCTGCCGCTCCTGAATGGTGGCAATATAGTTGGCGGCCTGCAGCAGCGAATCGTGGGTTCCGGTATCCAGCCAGGCATGGCCGCGCCCGAGCGTTTCCACCCGCAGGCTGGCCTGCTCCAGATACAGCCGGTTCAAATCGGTAATCTCCAGTTCCCCCCGGGCCGAAGGTTTCAGCGATTTGGCAAGCTCCACCACCTGCCGGTCATAGAAATACAGCCCGGTGACTGCATAGTTGGATTTAGGCGCTGCCGGTTTTTCCTCCAGACTTACCGCCTGGCCGGCGGCGTCAAATTCCACCACGCCGTAACGCTCCGGGTCCCTCACCCAGTAAGCGAACACCGTCGCCCCTTGCGCCTGCTGCGCCGCCTGTTGCAAGGACTGGCTGAAGTTATGACCATAGAAAATATTATCGCCCAGAATCAGCGCACAGCTTTCGTTGGCGATAAACGCCTCACCCAGCAGGAAGGCCTGCGCTAAACCATCCGGGCTGGGCTGGACAACATAGGACAGATTAAGCCCCCACTGCTCCCCAGTGCCCAGCAGACGGACAAAGCTGTCCTGATCCTCAGGCGTGGTAATCAGAAGTATATCCCTGATGCCAGCCAGCATCAGCGTGGTCAGCGGATAATACACCATTGGTTTGTCATGCACCGGCATTAATTGCTTGCTCACCGCTTTGGTAATGGGGTACAGCCGCGTACCCGAGCCGCCGGCCAGAATAATGCCTTTATTTATCGTCATTGCTCTGCCTCCCGTCACTTGCCGCTGCCCAACCGTTCCCGCCGGTAGCTGCCGTCGGTCACTCTGCGGCACCAGTCTAAATTCGCCAGATACCAGTCCACTGTCTTGACAATGCCGGTTTCAAACGTTTCCGCCGGAACCCAGCCCAATTCGCGTTCAATCTTGGCAGCATCAATGGCGTAACGCAGATCATGGCCCGGCCGGTCCGAAACAAAGGCAATCTGCTCCCGGTATGATCTACCGTCAACACGGGGACGTTTTTGATCTAAAATATCGCATAACGTATGAACAATTTCCAGATTGGTCTTTTCGTTACGACCACCAATGTTGTATTTCTCTCCTGGCTTCCCCTTCTCTAACACCCTTAAAACCGCCCGGCAGTGATCCTCGACGTACAGCCAGTCCCGGACATTCCGGCCATTGCCATAGACAGGCAATGGCTTGCCTTCCAGCGCATTGAGCAGCATTAGCGGAATTAATTTCTCAGGGAAATGATAGGGCCCGTAATTATTTGAACAATTGGTGATAATTGTTGGCAGGCCGTAGGTGTGATAATAAGCTCTGGCTAAGTGGTCCGCTGCCGCTTTGGATGCCGAGTACGGTGAATTGGGGGCATAGGGGGTTTCTTCGGTAAAATAGCCGGATGGCCCTAATGAGCCGTATACTTCATCGGTGGAAATATGAATGAAGCGGAACTGGGCTTTCATCGTGTCCTCCAAGCTAGACCAATATTGTTTTGCATTTTCAAGAAGATTAAAGCTTCCATTTATATTGGTTTGAATAAAGGTTGCCGGTCCATCAATAGAACGGTCAACATGAGATTCCGCAGCAAAATGAATAATTGCATCAGGCTGATATTCAGTTAGTAAATTCTTTACAAACCCACTATCACAGATATCTCCCTTTTCAAATGTGTAATGTGAATTACTTTCACAACTTTGTAATGAGTCTAAATTACCTGCATATGTAAGCCTGTCTAAGTTAACAATATGGATATCAGAATTGTTCAAAATAAAACGGACAAAATTACTCCCAATAAAACCAGCTCCGCCGGTAACTATTAAAGACCTCACAAAATTCTTTCCCCTTCCCAATTACTAAATATAGGAATTACTTACTCTTCACACTTCTTATATTAGAGTTCCAATAATTTGAATGCATACTAAAAAGCCTTTTGATACTTATAGGTATTTTTTTTTCTCCTAGGCCTAGTCGATAACCCATAAATTTAAGTCCCGTTCGAATAAATGCAGAAGGTATAAATTTCCATTTATTATTATTTAATAAATATTTCATTTCTGACAATATAAATTTGAATCCTTCACCCTCTGCCCCGCCAAATTGATCTCTTATCCAAGACTCTTTTGCATGAAAAACTCCAATATCAAAATATCTTCTGAATTCCTGCAAAAGGTTGTAGTCATGTGAATGATATACAGAAGAGTCTGCACAATATGCTATCTTCCAACCTGCTAGTAGCATCTTTGCTGCAACATACATGTCCTCACCTAGAATTGTATGTGTTGGAAATCCCCCTATGGCAATTAAAGCCTCTCTCCTGTATGCCGCAAAAGAATTAGAAATAAAAACTGCTTTCATTCCTAATTTTTTTGCATTGTCCATTGACTTTACTTCATTTTTCTCGGGATAATTAAAGAAGCGCGCATGTGCCCCAAGTGGACTAGCATTCTTGTGTGGTAACTGCCGTCCATAAGCAACACCTATTTTAGAATTATCAAAACACCTAATAATATCACCTAAAGAATTATTAGATGTAAAGATTGTGTCTTGTGTAAGAAAAACGAGAATTTCTGCTTGTAAGCATATCTCAACACCTTTTTGCCTTGTTTTACCATGATTAAAATCAGCTTGAGAAATTGTTATGACATTTATACCAAAGCTTTCAGCTAATTTGTCCGTACCATCGCAAGACGACGAATCTATTACTATTACATAAAGCGGTTGGTGTCGTTGTTGCTTTAATGACGTTAATAAATCTTTAAAAATCCTCCCTCCATTATATGTTGGAATAATAACTGCTGTTTTTTTCATATTCACCTCAGATAATTAGCTTTTAGCCTATCTACAGCCTTATTTAAAGTTTAACATCATTCCATATATTCTGTACTGCTTTAATAATACTAGTATCCATTTGTTCATCACTATAATAATTTGCTCTTTCTAAGCCAGACTTAATTTTATTATTAATAATTGAAAAATCATCTAACATTTCAATGGCAGTATACCAGCTTTTTTTATTACCATTCTTTATATATATCGGTATGTCCTTACATATTTCACGAAAAACCTTTATATCTGATGCAATGACCGGGATACCACATGCCATAGCTTCAATAGGAGGAATTCCAAATCCTTCCATCAGAGAAGGGTATACCAACGCTTTTGCATTTTGGTATAATTCAACAAGTTCTTCCTCACTTATATATCTTTCAATAAACTCGACTCTATCGTTCAACTTTCGACTATTCACTATATTTTTAAGACCATCAATATACGCACTTCTATTAGCCACAATTTTCAATTCATATTTATGTGACCATGTTTCGCACATTTCGATAACTTCTTGTGCATTCTTATGCTGCCATGTCGCTCCAACCATCAACAAATAAGGATTTATATTTTTAATATTATTTGAGGGTTTAAATTGTGTAATATTTACACTATTAGAAACAACGCAAACCTTACATGGATCTACCTTATAGCAATCTACAATTAAATCCTTTGTTGTATTAGAAACTGTTATAATACCATCAACCTGTTTAATTTTATAGGGCAATATGTAACGAAAATACACCTTTTGAAGAAAACTATCTGGATAAAAATACGGACGCAAATCGTGAATTGTGATTATTTGTTTCTTGACCCCAGGCACCACATGATGTGTTGTAGTTATTACCCGCCCATCTATTTTGGGAAATAATACAAACGAATATATGTACCATAGCATTGGTCTAAGAAAAGAAACACTAGGTGTATTAGATATAAATGATGGTACACTAACAGATTTAGCTTTGCTAAATTTAAAGTTGTCCGCGTGAATAATATGTAAATCACTATTCTTTAAGTTTTTACTAATACAGTTTATAAAGTTATCTGAATATCTGAATAATCCAGAACCATTTTTCCCTATCCGAGTTAAATTAATATATATTTTTTCAGTCATTTTAAGAAAATCACACCTTTATTTTTTTAACAACTATCATTCTTTTGCTTAATTGGTCGACTAAGTAATTTTATAATAATTAATAATAATAAAATATTCATTATCCCATGAATAAATACAATCTTAAAAGTTATAAAAAAAGAATCCCTCCACAGATTTAGAGTTGCTGCACCTAACAAATAACATATAAAATACTGCAATGATCCTTTTAGTTTAGCAATATATGATAAAATCAAAGTAAAAACTATCATCAAAAAAATCCAGTAAAATACCCCGAAAGCATATATAGCATCTGCTAAAAAAGACATTGCTCCTACCGGTGATACTGATTCAATTGCCGAACTTAAAAAAGGCAGCATAAGATTTCTATCATAAAGCAAATTTATAAATTCATTCCTGTCTACTAAAAATCGCGGTAAACTATATAAAGGTATTGCTAATAACATACCAGGTTGATAAATAAAATTCTCCTGTGCTAAAGCGTTTGTTGCAACAATTAGTGTTAAATCATTAAAGTACGCTTCTACATTAAGTGAATAAAACATCTGACTAATATCAAATTCACTAAGTGCTTTGCCGGATCTTATATAACCAACTATATTACCAACTATTAATGTAGTAGTTGCAAATAGACTGACTTTCCAATATTTCTTATAACGTATTAAAAACATTATTAGTGTAACACCAATTATTTTAATAATAAACATACGTGTTCCCATTGAGAGTCTTAACACTATAAATATTAAAAATAGAATAACTGTTAATAAATTACTTTTAGTCCACTTTTCATATATCATCATTCGCGATATAAACAACAAAAATAATGTAGCAATATTTTCACTTAAATAGGCTATTGGCCCCCAATACCTTAGCATCTCAAGTTCAGAATAATTGTAATCTCCAATATTTAATTCTCCTGATCTATAACTTAAATAATAAAGTATTAAAAAGGCAATTATATGTATAAATAAATAGCATAAAAAAATTGGAGAGTCTACAATTCTTTTTATAGTCGCTAATTTGCTTGGATCCATGGTTTTATTTATCATATTACTTGATAAAAATTTAAAATCAATCAAAGTAATTATTATTAGAAAACTCAACATATAATACATGCTTAAAACTATAGAGCGCTCGTCTAACATATTGCTGAAATCTAGAGACCCTGTTTCAAGTGAATACATTGCAATAATTAAACCGAAACCATATATTATATACGGCCAAAGTAAAAGAAAAGAAAACCGACCCTTTAATAGTAAATAAATTAAAATACTTAATCCAAAACAAAATAACCCTATAATTGTTTCCATATTAACTCCTGCAGCTACATAATAGTTTATGCCATATATTATCAAATGGTAAACTCATAAAAAAAAGCTCAATTAATGGGAGTTTCACGAACTTTCATCAATAATCTTAAATTCTTGATTGCACTAATAGTATCTTTTCGTTTTGTAATTAAGAATATTAGATAAGATAATGCATATATAAAAAATGTAAGCCAAGAATTTATAAACCATCCTACCAATATAAAGATTAATGTCATAAATAATTCTACTAATATATCCTTATATAATGAAATTTTAAGAAGTATAGATAAATAAATTTCAGCCACTATACATCTAAATATTAATAGAAAAACAATTGAAGCTATAGCTAAGTTTAAATTTACTAACAATCCTGTAGTAATAATCGTAATACATACACTCAAAATAAGGGAAATTATATTTATTTTTAACATAAAGTTTTCTCGTCTCAATGTTTTTAAATATGTATTTATAAGTAATGCCATTTTTCCCTCAAATAAACACATAGGAAAAACTAATGCCATATACATAAAGCTATCAATATATTGTGGTAACCAAGACATTAAAATAAGTTTTAGTGGATAAAATATAGTAAGAAGCCCTAACAAAATTACTATCAAGACATCTCTCATCATAACATATACCCCTGATAGATTTTTTTTATTAGTCCGTCTTAATATAGGGAACATAATTATTCCTAAAGTATTTATAAATATAATTATAAAATTAGATACATTAAGAGAAAGTGAAATCTTTCCAAAAGTTTTTACATCCCACGAATATTCTATCCCAAATCTAACTATACCAACGATTAAAATACTTGCTATATTGGCAAATGTCAACTTTATGCCAACCTTAATGTTTTCTAGAATTTCTCTAAAATCAAAGTAAAATGTTGAAATTCCACGAAACACAATATCTTTACAAAAATTCATAGAGTATAACAAAGAAATCAACTTACCAATTAGGTCAGCTATAATCATTAATTTATATTCTTTAATTTCTAGAAACAAAAAAGCAGTAATTAAAAAACAATATGATATTCGATCAACCATGACTATTTTGGCATATTCTTTAATTCTATTTGTAGCCTGCAAAATCAACAAAGGCATAGCTCTAATACCCATTATTATCATACATATAGCTACCGTAACGTAAATATATTGTCTTTCTAACTCTTTAACAAGACTAAAAGTAATAATAATTATAAAACACGCGATTAGAAGCTGTGAAATAACTAGTAGCCAAAATTGTGAAAAGAATAACGACTTATCTAATTTAGAATATTCCTTGCCACCATATCTTAAATATATTCCATCATTCCATCCGAATTGCATCATCCCAACATATGAGGCATAAAATAAATACAATTGCCAATAACCATACTCTTGTATTCCCAACAATTTAGGTAAAATGATCACTACTAAAGTAGAAATAAGTAATGAAACTAAAGTTGAAACAAATGTATAGGAAAAGTTTTCAAGAAAAGTTTTCGCTTTCTCATTCACTTTAAGCTGCCTCATTTATTATATTTAGCAAATCTACTAAAAAAATTTCGCTTAAAATATCCAATTATTCTTTCTATATGACATATTAAAATTCCCTTACCTATAGTTTTTCGAATTCCTTTTGAGTACCCAAATCTTTGAAAATTATCTTTGAAAATTTTCGACTTATGATGTCTTGGGAAAGGACATTGTAAGCTAATGCTATCTTTTATAATATCCTCAGTATTACACTTTCTTACGAATAATTCTGATTTAATAGAATCAAAAAGTTCTTCTCCTTTATTAGTATTTATTAATACGTTTGATGATTTTTTTCGACTAATTTGAAGTTTTGTTTTAATTGACTGAAAACTATCTCCTAACGTAATGTCACTTACCCGCTTATCCTGAGCATAAATACAACTATAACATGATTCTCTAAGATTTATTCCTTTTAAAAATGGCATAAAATAATAATCAATTCCTGAAGATAATTTAAGCAATAATTCATTATTCTCATTCCATAATGTAAAGCAGAAATCGAAAATCCCTCTAAATTTCACTTCATGAACATATTTAAGATTATATTTATCCTTTAGATACAAAACCTCATCTTTAAAATATTTATTTGGGGAAACGCCGTGGCAAACTAAATCGCAAGTCAATAAATTATCGTATTCTGTATCTCCTAGATAAGTATATAGCCCACTTACCTGACATGGAGTTGATATAAATAAAACTTTATAATTTTTCTGTAAATCACTTTTTATTTCCCTGAAAATATATCCAATTGTACTTTGGACATATTTTGATCCCTTAAGTCTTTCTAAATCTTCAAGAATTGAAATTCTCGTACAAACTAAATCCAACTCTTTATTATAACTTGCCCCATAAACAATTCCACCTTCATGTATAATTTTTTCGGCCATAACTGCCGCAATACCACCGGATGAACTACTTAAACTTTTTATTTCATCCTTTCTCCATGAAACAAAAGCTTTTCGGGGAGCATTCATTAAAACCTCTTTATTATTTGGGCATATCTTTTTACATAAATTACAGTTAATGCAACTATCATTTATTTGAGGATAGGTTTCACCATACTCATCTTCCCTTATTTCAATACAATCATTTGGACAAATATTTAAACATGCCGAACAACCTGTACATATACTTTTTTTACATATCATAGGTGCCCATTCATTCCTTCATAGATAAAATTATTTATTTTCTATACTTTCTTAATTATACAAAAACATTGCATTAAACAAAAATTACGTATAAAATGACAAATCATAGCCATCTTTTATTAAAAAGTTAAATTTACTTTTTAAAGTTTCCAAGTTACAATACTCAATTAACATCAATATCAAGTGCATTTTTCAACCACATCAGAGAACGCTTTCTCATATCTTCTAATTTTTTATTTATAATTGTATACTCAATTCCTTTAATCTGACTAATGCAATTGCTATTTGGATCTACATAATAATCTTCTAATCCAAGAATTTCCAATAAGCTATATAGTCTTGAATTTTGAGATTCATTATTATCATCTAAGAAGCGTTTAAATACATAGAAATTTTTATTAAAAATAAGTGAAAAAACTACTGCATGAAATGAGTCTGTACAAATAATTGATGCATTTTCTATTAACCACACAAATTCATAAGGTCCAACTTCAATATAAATTTGGTCTTTCCTAAAAAAGGTTTCTAAACAAAGCGGAATAACAATTAGGGTCAATCCTGTCATATTTTTTATTTCATCAACATGTTTCCAATACTGTTCTTTATCGCCAACAAAATAACAAAGAATATATCCTTCTTTTAGGTTTCTAACATTTTCCTTAATTACTGCATTTAAAGCAAAATTCTGCCATTCTCTTCGTGTGATTAGTAGCGTAGGATCTACAACATGCTCCACTTCATGATCAACCACGTTCTTAATTATTGAGATACCTTGCTTTTCTCGGACACTAATACTTTTATACCTATTTAACAAATCTTTATAAGTTGATTTTGACCAAGCTGGCAAAGCATTAACTCCAAAACTGGCAGCATACGATATTTTGGGGGTAGAATCATTAACAAAATCCAATAAATAGCAACGGTTCAAATAATATGGGTTCCATGCTTGATCACTTCCTGAAATAAAATAATCTGCCCATTCACATAATTTTAATAGTCCCTTTTTATTTTTGATTCCAGCAAATTTATAATTATCTAACATGTATTTTTTATACAAGTTTTCTCGCCTATCTAACCTATCACTAAAGTTAGAGTTGACACTTTTTCTTAATTTTCTATGTAGAATGTTTTTCTTCTTTAAATTAAGTTTTTGACAAAATTTGATCCAAACCCAGTTAATATTAAAGAAATCTATATTCTTATAAACAAAATCATTCAAAATACATTCACAATTTAAATTATTTAGCGCCTTAATGAGTGCATACGCTTGAAGATTTGTTCCATAATTATGAGACTGAAACCAACTCACCAAACAAACTTTCTTTTTTGTACCATTAACTTTGCTCATAGTTACTCCTCATTTTTAATACATATGCAAGATAGTATCCTTTAATATTTAGTAATGGGCTTTAGCGCATTTAACGCAACCTTAAAAATCATGGTCACTCGATTCCACTGTTTTCGTTTTATACGATTCATGATCGTCGGTATTAAACCAATATAAACAGAAATTAGTGCATACTTAAAATGCTTTTTAGTAAATATAAGTCTATTTCTAATTGCATAATAATCAGACGTAAAGCTTCGTTCTTTAAAGTCATTGCTGGAGCCAATGCTATTTCCCTCTTTATGATATACAATACTTTGATATTCATATGCTAATTCGAAGTTTTCCCTGCCACGAGTAATCCAATCAATTTCCTCGAAGTAGAGAAAATAATCTTCACATATTAATCCAACGTCATTAAGGAACTTCTTTGACACCAGCATAGAAGCACCTACAATATAGTCAATTTTTCGTTCTACGGAAATGCAATCAATATTTAAAGATTCAAAGTTAGCAAGTGCACCTATATGTTTGCTTGTCCCCAACCATCTATTATATCGGGCACCGCCTAATGCCTGTACCTTATCTGGATTGTCATAATATAATAATGTAGAACCACATATTCCTGCACTAGGTTTATTTTTCATCCGCTTTATAAGCTGGGCTAATGCTGTGTAATCAACTACCGTATCATTGTTGAGAAGCCAAATATATTCAAAATCATTTTGAATTAATGCATATCGAATTCCAACATTATTACCACCAGCATAACCAAGATTAGAACCTGTTTGAATTAAAATTAAAGGTGAATTTTCCTCATTATCTACCGCACATTGATCTATCTGAATGCGTGTATACTCGGCATAAGGTAGAGGTTTTTTAATAGGAGGTGTAGTCAAGAGTGATATTTTAGAGTCATCTGTAACATATGACTGTATATGTCCATTTGCCCATTGTTTAATTTTATCCAATGAATTATCTATGGATGCGTTATCGCAAACAATTACCGTAAAATTAGGGTAATTACTTCGGAAAACACTTTCTAAACACTCAATTGTATCTTGCCAACCATTCCAATTTAAAATAATGATATAAACTTTAGATGTTTGCATATGCACTCCAAGTCAAAATCATAAAATTATTTATCCATATTTTCACTTAACTATCTATATTAATATGCTCCCTTTCCTTTTATTACAACGACTATAGTTTTAAAAAGCAAGACTATATCCTGCCATAATGACCAGTTACGCACATACCATGAATCCATTTGAACTCTGGAATTATAATCGACATCATTTCGACCACTAACTTGCCAAAACCCAGTCATCCCGGGTCGAATTAAATAATAATCATTAATATATTGCCCGTACTTTTCAATCTCTTCTTTAACGATTGGGCGTGGTCCGACCAGACTCATTTCACCTTTTATGACATTTAATAATTGCGGCAGTTCATCAAGACTAGTTTTTCGGAGAAAATTACCAATCTTAGTTATACGAATATCATCCTTCAATTTAAAGTCACGTTCCCATTCCTCACGCGCACTTAGGTTTTCTTGTAGGTATTTATCAAGCACTTCTTGAGCATTTGGTACCATTGAACGAAATTTATAGCAAGGGAAAACTTTACCTTTGAAGCCAATTCTATTATGAGCAAATATAATCGGCCCTGGTGAATCCAAATATATACGGACTGCGATAACCAAAACAACCGGGAGTATCAACAGTCCACCAATTAAGCTACCGGTTAAATCAAAAGTCCTTTTAAGAAAGCGGTTGTACCCTCTTGCCATGTTGTTGCGTATTTTAAACATGATTGCCTTCTGATTAAAAAAGGCTTCAACCTCAATATTCGCCATTGGTACTCCAAACAAATCAGGAACAATAGTTATATTTTTAATTAGTGGTTGAATGCGATAAACCAATTCGACCATTTTTCCCCGTTCCAATCCAGGAGCAGCTATGATGACATCCTTTACACCACTTTTAAGCAAAGCTTCTTCGACATTATTGAAGTTGCCTAAAAGAGAATATTTTCCTATTAAAGGTCTTTCCTTAAAGTTGTCTTCAATTAAACCAACAATTTTATAGCCCATACCTGGTTCGTCAGCATATACCTGCGAAATTAGTTCCGCAGTTTTACCGGCGCCGATTACCACCACAGGTTTTTGCCACAAACCAATATGTACCAGCAGTCTTTTCAGCAAATATCTTTCAGATACAATATATAGGTAACTAAATACCCAACTTGAAATAATAAATATTCGAGATATTTCCTTTGCTGTGCCAGAAAAATATAACAATCCTGTTGTAATTGCCATAGTAAACAGCGATACTTTAAAAACCAACTCTGCAGATTGCCAAAAAGGAAGACGCTTTGTATATAAACGTTCATATAAAAACAAGCCCAAGTAGATTAATGGAATGATTATATACACATACTTAGATGGTACGGTTAATGGACTTAAACCAGGAAACAGCGTACGCAAAAAAGAATCGCGAAAATAATAGGCAGTCAATAATGCTAAAACTACTACTAGATAATCTGCTACAATTAGCATCAATGGAGCAAGCCATCTTCCAATACGACTTGCAACTGAAATATCATATAGAGATTTTTGTCGAATTGGAAAATCGGGATTACTAGATGACACTCCACTCACTCCTCATTTTGCATTTTTGTTCTCATTACCATAATAATAGTAATAGTACGCATGTTCCTCTTCAATCTCCACGCGATTCAACACAACGCCTAAAATATGGCCTTTGGCCTTAGCCAATAATTCTTTCGCCTTTTGCACCATTTCCGGCCGGTTGCTGCCGGCATTAACGACAAGGACAATCCCATCGACCTTAGCGGCCAAAACCGAAGCGTCGGTAACCGCCACCACCGGCGGCGCATCAATAATTAGCAAATCACAGTTTTCCTTTAAACATTCGACAATCTCCTGCATGCGGACAGTTCCTAGTAATTCAGAAGGATTAGGAGGTATAGGCCCACTGGGGAGTAGCAGCAAATTATCCACTTCGGTCTCCTGCAGTAAATCCAGCGGATTGACTTCTTCCACCAGCGCATTGGTAACCCCTTTGTTGCGTTTTGTGAAAATCTTGTGCTGAACCGGCTTTCTTAGGTCACAGTCCATCAGAATGACCCGTTTGCCGGATTGGGCCATAGCTACCGCCGTGTTGGAGGTAGTGGTTGACTTCCCCTCGCCAGGACCGGAGCTGGTGAACATGATTGCTTTAAGTTCCCCATCGCTTTTGGAAAACTGGATATTGGTTCGCAAGGTGCGGTAAGCCTCGGCAATGGGGGACTTGGCCTGTTCCTGAACAATAAGTCGGCGCTTATTAGACATCGCGTTTCTGCCCCCTTTGCGAGTTTGTAGATAACAATTGTTTCAGCTTATCCCAGAAGCTTGGTTCAGACTCTTTATACTCATTGTCAAAATGAGGAATACTGCCTAACACAGGAAGGTCAAGATATTGACGGACATCCTCAACGGTATGAATCGATTTATTCAAATACTCTACAATAAAGGCCGCTCCCAGCCCGGCAAACAAACCCAGAATGGCAGCAATGACAATATTCAGCGCTTTCTTCGGTTTGATCGGCTCGTCCGGCAGTGTCGCCACATCAATCACCTGGATATCGGTTGGCTGCATCACCTCACTGATCCGGGCTTCCTCATGGCGCTTAGCCAGCATAACATAAATTTCCCTGGCTACCTCCGCATCCCGCATCACTTTGGCTAAGCCCTGTTCCTTGACCGGCAACTTACCAAGATCGGCTTGCCCTTGTTCGACAATTGCAACAATGGCTACTTGCTGGGCGGTCGATGCGGCAATTTGCGCTTCAGCCATTAACTGGCTTTGCAGCAATCCCTGATGGATTGGATTCATAGACGGCGCGTCGGCCGTAATTACCCGGCCGACCTCAGCCGCCAGCTTAGCCTGGGTTTCTCCGATAGCCGCCCTGGTGGCTTTGACCTGCGGATGCTGCTCGGTATATTTTTCTGTAAGTTCCACCAGACTGACTTCCAGTTCGGCCAGTTTGGTTTTATATTGCTGAATTAAAGGATTATCGGCAATAAAGCCTTCTTTCTCAGCCCCAAGCTGCTGCCGGGTACTGGCCAGCTTGCCCTGGGCAGCGGCCATGGTTACGGCATTCTCCGCCGCCAGCTTATTGATCTCAGTCAAAGCGTCGACCAGAGCCTTGGTTTCAACATCCGGATCGGTAATTTTTTGTTCGGTTTTATACTTCTGAAGTTCCTCCTCAGCCTTTTCCACGTCGGCCTTGGACTCCTGCAGACGTTCCCCAATGAACTGGCGGACAACAGTTTGTTCCGATCTGGTCAAAAAGCTTAAACGAGCATTGAATGTATTGACCAGTGTATCAGCCACCAGTTGGGCCTCTTCCGGCGTTTTTGCCGTAACCCTTACCCTAAGAATTTCGGTATCTTTAACCGGCTGAGTAGTAATTCGGTCAAGCATATTCTCATAATCCGGAATTTCTTCCTTATCGGCCTGGGTCTTATCAATCACTTCCTGCACCACAGTACGGCTTTTCAGAATTTCGGCATAAGTCGACATGAGCTGCTTAGTGGCTGATGCATTGCCTGTCGGCAGACTGCTTAACAGCGAATCGGCCAGACCTTGCGGCTGCTTTACTCGCAGGTTGGTTTCCGATTCATAGGTCGGCGGCCAGAGAAAGCTGAGCAATGCTGCGAGCACTACAAATCCGACAAAGATATAACCAATAAGTTTCCGGCGTTTCTTCAAAGTTTTTAGAATATCTCTTAAGTCCAGAGTCGTTTCGTCCACGATTTACCCTCCATGCTGTCATTCAACTAGTTGTTTTGTGTTTCACTGATCTGATAAGTTGCGGAAATCCATGGCAAGATATCTTTGGCGAAATCGATTCGGCCATTATCGCTTAAATAAACAACATCGCCGTCATGTAAGGTATAGTTCTGCGACATATCGCCTTTGGTCAGGATATTCAACAGATTGGCTTTGATCGGTTCAGCTGAATTATCCTGGCGGATAATGTGGACTTTTTTCTTGGCGGCATTCTTGGTATAGCTGCCGGCCATGCCGATGGCGTCGAGCAGGTTGTGGCTTCGTTCAATCTCATACATTCCCGGCTTCTGGACTTCGCCCAGCACATAGACCCTGGTTGTCCGGAATTTTAAAATATTAACGGTTACAATTGGTTCTTTGACATAAACAGACAAGCCGGTGGTCAAAGCATCGGTTAGCTCACTTACCGTCTTATCCGCGGCTTCAACTTCGCCTACCAGCGGAAATGCAATTTTTCCATCCGGGCGCACCGCCAATTCCTCCAGCTTTAGTTCTTCATAACCCCACACGCCAATAGTCAAAATATCGTTAGCCCCCAGCTTGTACTCCTGGGCTATAGCGCTATTGGCAGGCAAACAGCTAAACATAAGTGCGAAAACGACCAGAGTCAACTTGACAAAATACTTCACGCCAATCCTCCCATTTCACATTATTTGTAACTTATTATTCGTCAACAAAATCATTCTCTCCTGCTAAAATGACAAATAAATCCCATAAACCCATATTTAGGAGGCGGATAAGCCGACAAAAAATGGAATTTATGTAAAGATGTACGACTGGCGCGAGAGGGTGCTTAAAAGCTGCATTACCCTGTTGTTAGATTTTTATCGTACATAAAGTTTATTAGAATTTCTTTAGAAAATTATGGAAAATAGTATAATTTTTACATAGATAAACGGTGTAAAATTTACTGTTATCCCTATACATGAGAGAACTTCAAAACAATAAAGAAAATGCAGTTCGTCTTAATAACATCGGAACAAAAAGAATAAAGTAACCCTTCCACCTGTACCACGGTAAGATGGGTTACTTTACCCTTTGCGTTTTATTTCTTCTTCTGACATTTGCTGGCAAATTCGATATAGCCTTGCAAAGTTTCAATGCATTGCTCGTATTGTTCCTCTGAAAGCCCCGTCAGCTTGGCAGTGCCAATTTCTTCTTTTATCATGCTGTCAATCTGAAAATCATGATACCCCAGGGCGCCTAGCTGAATTCGCAAATGTTGAATTTGTGCCAACTTATCCATATGACCCCTCCTGAAGAAATGATATTAAATACATCAAGAGGGTAGTCGTTTGCCTTAACCCCCAGGCAAATCAGTCGCTAGGACCTTTTTCCTAACACGCGACTAAAGTCCTAGTTTTATTTTATCATTTAGCCTAACATTTGGAAAGAGAAACTTTTCACTATTTTCAACTATTTCCCGACATTTTCCCACAGTGTAACACGACTGTCCTAAAAATATTTCCGGATCAAGCGGGTCAGCAGGTTAGGCCTGGACTGTTGAACGATCTGATTGATCTCCCGGATGGCCACCTCCTGGCTGTTGACGATTGCCAGGGGCTGTTCATACATAATCCGGCGGGCTCCGGCCGATCCGAGCAGGGCTTCCAGCTTGGCAACGCCTTCCCGCATGCCGGGATTGCGGGTGCGCAGGCCGTGAGCGTCCGAGCCAAGGCTATAGATCATCTGATTGGCTACTAAAAGCTCAGCCGTCAGCCTGGTACGCTCCCCCATCTTGCCCGCCAGGCTGGTGCAATTGACCTGGGTGAGGATGCCCCGGTTGATCCACTGGGCCAGTCGCTCCGGCTGCCGGGCGATGACCGGATGCCGTTCCGGATGGGCAATTACCGGGGTAACCCCGCGGGTTTGCAGGGTAAAGAAAAAGTCATCGGCAAAATCAGGAATTTCAGCCGCGGGAAATTCCACCAGCAGATACCGCCCGCCATTGAGGCAATAAGGGCCGGGGCCTTTGATCAAGTCCAGGATATCCATGCTCATGGCAATTTCGCCGCCGGGATACAGTGTTAAATTCAAGCCCAGGTCTCCTGCCGCTTGCCGGAGATTTTCGCAGTGGCTGAGAATCGTTTCCCAGTCCGGCAGCCAGTCCCCCTCAATGACGTGGGGCGTTGCCACCATATGGGTTGTACCCTGGGCGGCGGCAATTTTCAGCATTTCGCGCGTGGTCTTCTCGTCTTTAGCCCCGTCATCAATGCCGGGAATGATATGAATATGCAGATCAAACATTCGTCAGTTACTCCTTGCCATTGCTCTTTCCTCATTAGTTCGACAATCGTTCAACCATTTCCTATTCGGTCAAGGTACTACTCTTAGTTGTCAGACCATTATTTCTGCCTAAGCTTACGGATCAGTAAAATAGACAGGACCGCTGCGGCCACATCCAACGCCACATCCCCGAACCGGCTGCTCCGGCCGGGAACATAGCCTTGATGCAACTCATCGCTTACCGCAAAGATTATTGTAAGAAATACGCTCCAGCCTACCGATCTGTTGGTCGCCAGAAACAAGCAGCTGCCCAGCAGGCCATATAGAGCAATATGGCCAAGCTTATGGAGGATAAAGTCGGGATGCAGGCTGAGCGTATAAGAAAAGAAGCCCTCTCCGCCCAGCTTCAGTGAATATTGGTTGATCCAGGACTTCAGCCAGGCCGGCAGAGCCTCATGATCGATAAAATGCAGGTCGGGAATGCTGGAAAAATAAAAGATCGTGCTCATGATCAGCAGAACTAGTAAAACGAGTAACAGTCTCACACCAAATCATCCTAACCTTGCCCCTGGGCAAACTGATTTTTCCATTGCTGAATGTGCTCGGCCGGCAAATGGATTTGCGTTATAAAGCTTGTATTGATCAGAGCTTCCAGCTCCGTGATATTTTCCCGGCGCAGCACCGGCAGGTTAAAATCTTTCTGTTTCTCATTGGCCCGGTTATCAATACCAATAATGACCGTTCTTTTCCCGCACTGGAGCGCTTTGATACCGCTGTGCAGTCGCGTACCAACGTAATCGACCTGCTCATTGTTCAAAAACGACTGATAGGCCGCTAAATTAGGCGGAACGATTTTAACCTTATCCAAAACATGCAGCGCCTGTAAATAATCATAATCATGATAGCCTTGCAGCCATACATAAACTTCCCGATAGTTTCTGGTCAGGACATCGAGCATATCAGCATCTTTTTGCGGATCCTGATGATAGTCGGTTACTGTTGTAAGGACTTTTTCACTTTTTTTCAGCGGTATTGTTTGGCAATGTTCCGGCGTCAGGCCCCACATCGTGGGGCATCCGGTGTTCAGCGCATTGTCAAAACCGATTTCTTTTAACTTCTCCAGGGTATAATTGTCCCTTACGGAATGGATATAGTCCCTGGACAAGACCTGGCGATAGACATATTTGCTGACCAGGGCGGTGCTTTTCCGTTGATAGCGGTGCCAGCCTACGCCCATTAAAATACTGGGCGCTGCCCAGGAAAGCGCAGACAGATGCAAATTCCACTGGCTGCGTTTACGCCAGCGCTGCCGGCCCAGCAAATTTGAACCGGCGACAAACTTCAAATCGGCGTCCTGAAACTGCTCCAGCCAGCTATCCAGCGGCAGATGGGTTGAAACATTGACATAAAAGCCGTCAGGATACAGGGATTTGATTACCTTATCACACGCTTCATAGATAATTTCATCACCAATATTGGACGCGGCTATGGCCGGTGTAAATATCATAATTTTTTTCACAGCGAACTCCTTACGGTACTAAGCCAGGACCTGAAACCGGTCCAGAAAATCAAAGAAAATCCGGCGGAGTTTCCAGCGGTACGCTTTTAAACTCTCCCGCAGCGCGGGCTGCGGAGTCTGAAAGCCCTGCCAGGGCGTCCGCGCCAGATAAAAATAATATTCATTCACATAAGGCATAGTACAGCCATTTTTCCAGGGCTTGTGCGCCCCGGTGAAATGAACGATGCCAGGGTCTTTAAGCGCCTGGACGACAGCCTGGCTAAGCGCCTGCTTTTCCTTACTCAGCTTATAATAGACTCTGAACAAGAACCGGTAGACATTCCATTTGGGATCAAGCGCAAGCCATTTTCCCCAGAGCACGGCATTTAGGCCGTCCTGATCGGCAAAAACGATTCTGCCGGCGTTTTCGTTAATATAGCGGATGACTTCAGCCCCGGTGCGTTTTTCCCGCCACCGCTCAGCGTTGATAAATAATACCCCGGCATTAAAATAAGGCTCCTGCGGCGGCATTCCGAGAATTTTCCGCAAGCCTTTTTGCCGGTCAACCGCTTCGATCCCGCTATCCACTACCGCTCCGGCCAGGTAACCGGAAATATCGGCGTTCCATAACCCGGCAATATCCGCGCGGACCAGTAAATCAACATCCAGATATATGATCTTCTCAATTGCCGCCGGTACAATATCGACAATGGTTAAGCGATAATAGGTCGCTTTGCTGATATGCCGGCTTACCGGCAGCTGAGCAAAATCCTGCGCAGCGACAGGATAAACGAATACCTCCGCCCCGTACTTGCAGGCAATCTGCCGCAGCTTGTGGCAGGTCCCGGCGGACAGGCTGTCGCTGATGATATGAAAGGCCACGGGATTCCGCGACTTTTTATTGTATAAAACCGATTCCATGGTCACGCCGGCATGCTGGGCGTATTGTTCATCAATGCATAAGCCGATATGAATCGTATCCACAAGCACTCACTCCTTACGCAAATTACGGCATAAGCCCGCTGGAGTTAGTTTAAACGGTATTAGGAAATTATATTTACGTACAAGCTGCCTGACCACCGATCATCCTGCGCAATTCGCCGATACTGTCCGGAATGCTTACACCGGCCTTATCCATCATTCGCGCTAAGATCCGGTCATTTGTACTCACTGCATACAGCTTAAACAGCGCAATTGGCGTGATAGTTTCGGAAAATACATCCGCAAACAGCAAGCCGGACGAGCTAATGCTTACCGCCCATCTCAGGCTGCTGTATTTGGCATAAAGGACTTCAATGGGATCCTTGCCGGGAACAATGGTCATTGCGGGGAACCGGCCGCTATAGTCAGCTATTTTAGCGGACGATTCGCCGGGGTGAGGTTTATAAATCAGCCTTAGCCCGTAATCGTGCGCCAGCCGGGAAATATCACCAAGCATCGCTTGTTCCTCTTGTCCGGTGATCACTTTCCGCTCAACAAAGGTACTGCCTAAAAACAACAGGCAATTACCGGCCGACATGGCCGGCAGGGGTTTCATCCCGGCAACAAGTCTTGCCATAACCCGCTGCACCATACTCCGTTCCAGGCAGACGGCATTGGGCGAAGGCCTTTCCAGCAGCTGCGGTTTAAACAGATAATCGGCGGTAGCCGCCAGGCCATGGCCCAGTCCGCCAAGGTTGTACTGCAAATTGCCGCTAATTCCGCCGATACTGCGAAAAAAACTGATCCGGGCCAGCTGCCACAGTTTGCTAAGTTTTCGCCGGTCGCGGTTGTGGTAAGACCAAATGCCGTCATCAATCCGGGCATAAGAATTACAGCCCAGCAGTTCGACGAACAGCTGATTTTGAATAATCTTATCTGATCCGAGATAGACGTTATCCACTTTGCCAAAGGACAGCACCCGCTGCTGCAGCAGCTTCATTGCCCGGGGATACCGCCAGATATAATCGCCGCTCAGCCACTTGTCGCGGCTAATGACCTGACGCCAGACCGCTTGGTCCTCCGTCATGGTGCGCAGCGAATCACTGCTGCGCCAGATTTGGTCCTTTTGAGGATGAATCAGCAGCAATTGATTCGTCGCCTGACCAAACAGCTCACTGGCCATAATATAGGCCGCCAGCAGCTGCAGGGGCGTACCAACAAGAAATACATTATTCATAAGCAGATCCCTTCAGCCGAAAGCATAAGCCCTTTAATTTTTATCCTGCCTGGCCTGTAACACCTCGGCATAAACAGCCAGCAGCTGATCAAGCATCTGGTCACTGTTGAACATTCGTTTTACCCGGCTTACGCCTGTGTCGCCCATTGCCGCCGCCACTTCCGGCTGCTCATACAACAGGTTTAATTTTCCGTACATGGCGTCAATATCGCCCTTGGGTATTAAAAATCCGGTAGCCTGATCCTCAATTGCTTCGGGCGTGCCGCCGACGGCATAGGCAATTACCGGTTTGGCCATCGCCATGGCTTCTACCAGCACCAGTCCAAACGTTTCGAAATCAGACGGCAGCAATAGTACGTCCATCGCCTGCATCAGCTGCGGCACCTCGGTGCTGTGGCCGGCAATGCAGATCTGATTGCCCACCCCCAGCTGCCGGGCCTCGGCTTTGAAGCGGCGCAGCCCATTGCCCTTGCCTACGACCAGCACCCGCCAGTCAGGCTGCTGCCCCTGGAATTTGGCCAGCATGGTCAAAAGATCCCCATGGCCTTTGGCCTTTAGGTTTTTGATCCGGGAAACCATGCCGATGACAAAGTCCTTTTCGCCCAGCCCCAGCTGCCGTCTCAGCATAGCCGTCTCAGCCGGCCGGGGCGCAAACTTAGTTAAATCAATCCCATTATATATAGTAACCAGTTTTTCCGCCGCCACCCCTTTTTCCAGCGAACGCCGGTGGAGAAAATTGCTTACGCAGATAATCTTGTCCGCCTGGGCCAGGACCATTTCTTTCGGTTCATGCCCGAAAACGCCATGAGCAGTATAGACTACAGGCAAATGCAGCCGTTGGCCTGCCTGCAGGGCGGCATAACCAGCGGCGGCTGAATTGGCATGAATAAGCTGGATCCCGTGCTTTCTAACGATATATTCCAGCATCAGCGAGGTCAGATAACTGCTTAAGCGCACCGGAACCAGGTAGTGGGCAATGCCCGCTTCGGCCAAAAGCCCCGCCAATTTACCGCCCCAGGATGCGACAACCACCTGCATCCCCCGGCGAGCCAGGCCCAGAGCGGTTGTAATAACATATGATTCCGCGCCGCCGATATTCAGCCGCGGCACAACCAGCAAAACTTTCAATGTATCCATTCATTTTCCTCAGTACTTTTTATTGCCCCCGGCCTGCCGTTGAACGTACCAGCCAGGCTTCCTTACCGGAAGATATTTTTTACGCTTCCCTCCAGCCGGCGGGCGGCAACAAAAGCCTTCCATAGTTTTGAAACCTTCAACCGGTATTCCCACAGCGCCGTCCGGGACGACACGCCAATGCGCGGCAATGCATACCGCTGCGTCTGCCCGGTACCATTAAATATGCCTAAAGCGGCCTTATAGCCGGCCTGCTCGGCATGCTGCCCGGTCCTGGCGTCAAAATCGCCATAAGGATAGCATAAAAAATCCACAGGCCGGCCGAGCTGTTCCTCCAGGACGGCTTTGCTTTGCCGCAGTTCATACGCCACTTGCTCATCCGTCATTGTACTAAGACGCCCATGCGAAAAGGTATGGGCGCCAATTTCCAGGCCGGCGGCCTGCCATTCCTGCAGCTGCCGCCAGTTCATCAGCCGCTCGGCAGCCGGATTTTTTTTCCAGCCGCAGGCTGCGCCTACCCACTGCGCAACAGGAAATACAATGGCCTTCATCCGATAGGCCTGCAATAACGGCAATACATGTCTGTGATTATCTTCATAACCGTCATCAAAAGTCAGCAGCACCGGCTTGGCCGGCAGCGCCGTGTCTGCCGTCAGATGGTCATACAGCGCTTTCATGCTGATGGTTGTATAACCGTTGTCATGTAAAAATTGAAGCTGCCGGCGAAACTGCTCCAGGGCTACCGTATTACGATTATCTGATACCACATCCACCCGGTGGTACATCAGAATTGGCGCTGTATTAGGCATGCTCTTCACGGCCTCGCACGGTCAGGCGCCCGGTCGTAACCGGCCGGGGGCTGTCCAGCCGCGCCTGTTCCTTAATAAAGCTCCAAACCCGCTCCGCGGCATTGCCATCCTGATAGGTGCAGGCAACATCCAGGATTTCCTGCCTTCTGGCCGTATAATCATCCTGTTTTTCCACCAGCAGGCGGGCAATGGCAGCCTCCAGTTCGGGCTGGGTATAACATTTGGGCCCCGGTGTAAACCACTCATAGTCAACAATAAGATCGCGGTCTTTTTCGGTATATTTTTGATAGTCATACGGAAAAAAGACCAGTGGTTTTTTTAACAGGAGATAATCCAGATAAATCGAGGAATAATCGGTAATCATCAGATCAATCAGTGACATGACCGGATAAATATCCCGCCCTTTGATATATTCCATACAATGGGAATAGTCTGTAATGACAGCCCCGCTCCGGGTTGAGGGATGAAATTTGAACACAAACAAAATATTGTGTGCAGCGCCAAACGCATTTAAGCCTGCCAAATCAACCGCCTGATCGGAAATAAGCTCCCCGCCGGTATCCCGCCAGGTGGGTGAAAATAATACCACCTGACCGCCCTTGGCTTTAAAGCTCTCGATCCTTTGATTGCTTATTTCATCCGTTCCCCATAACGGCTCGGCGACAGACGGTTTGCCAAACAAAACATCGTTGCGGGGATAGCCGTAGTCTAAAAACCGGCGGGCTTTAATAGTAGGACCAAAAATTTCCCTGGTGCAAAACTCTGAATTGGAAATAAAAGCATCATAGGTCGGATAAAAGACCAGCTTCATACCCAGTGTTTTCAGCCAGCTGGGCGGCAGCTTTTTCAAGCCTTTAATTGAAGACGGGCCAACTTTTTTGACCACAATGCCATGCCATAACTGTACCTTGTGGATGCGATAGAAAATATAATAATTCAATGGCGAAATGTGATTATCCACAATATAAGTACCGGCCCGGAACATTTTCCAAAAACTATGTAAACTGGGATACTCCAATACCGGCAAACCGTATTTTTTAAATTGCCCGGACAGCTGCTTGTTCCTGGTCATAAAATACAGTTTTGCGCCGTCAGCGGCCGGTTGCCGGCAGGCATGGAAAAAGAGATATTTAACGTTATTGGAAGTACCTTTGAACAAGATCAGTTTATTGTCTTTCGGGATCAGATAAGTCAGCGGAATAATAACCAGCCAGCCTGCCAAAAGATAAACGATTCGTTCCAATAATTTGGCCGTAACAACGATTGCTGTTTTGATCATATTTGAACTCCCTTCAATCCAAGTTAACCAGGCAGCCATTTTTCTGGCAGCAACCGCCTGACTCTATAGTCAGCAAGACTCATTTTTAACACTATTGCCACCAGGCGCCAGTGTTTTCCGAAACACCTGCAGATATTGAGCGGTCATCACCGGGATGCTCATTTGCTGTTGAATGGCCTGCAGGATCTCAGCCCGGCAATCGGCCGTCAGCTGCCAGCCTTTCGCAATTTCCCGGACCAGCAGCTCAGGCTTGACCGGTAAATTCCGGCCGTCAAAATTGACTGCCATTGCGGAATGAATATTATCAGCCGTGACCGCCCCGAAAAAAAATTCGCTGTTGCGGATGGCGACAACCGGCTTTAAACAAGCCAAAGCCTCAATGGCCACCCGGCCTTCGCCGATAATCAAATCGGCGGCGGAGTACCAGCACACAATATCGGTCGTAAAATCTTTTATTTCAACTATATTATCATATTTCTTATTTACTGCCAATGCCCGCTGTTCCAGTTCGGCCCGCAGCGGGCCTTCACCAATAATCACAAGCTTGGCCGTCTGACAATAATCTGCAAGCCGGGGAATGCTGTCCAATATCGCCAGGGCTACCGCGCCTTTAATGGAGCTAAGCCGGCTGACATGCAAAATCAGCTTGCAGGTTAGGTCAAGCCCCAGTTTCAGCCGGGCCTGCTGTTGATCAAGCGGAATAAACTGGCTGAAATCAATGCCGTTATGAATTTGCACGATTTTATCAGGGGCAATGGCAAAGTCGGACCGCAGCCGCTCAGCCAGACTGCTGCTGACAACAATCATCCGGTCGAACAGCGCGCCATAGTACCTTTTGCCCATGGCCCGGTGCCAGGAGTCGTGCATAGTGACAACAAACGGAACGCCGGTCAGTTTCCTTAAAATCCAGGACCATAACCCGGCTGTCCGCTGCTGGGCGCTGATAATCTGAATGTTTTGCGATTTAAGCAGTTTAGCCAATTTCACAATATCCGCCGCCCAGCGGAAAATATTTATGCCTCTGGCCTGAATCGTCAGAATGGTCAACCGGGGAAACCGCTCTCCCAATTCCTGCAGGCGGACCGGATCACTGCCTGTATTGACCGCCAGAGAAACCTCATGCTCCCCGTATACCCCCTGGATGAAGGCCTGGACATGCGTTTCCGCGCCGCCAACCTTCCAGGGCTGGGAAAAAAGTATTAGAATGTTCATCTAACCCTCCGCATCCTCCCTACAGAAAAGCTGCTCTAACGCCGCAGATACCGCCTCGACACTAATGGCGGCCAGGCAATCCACCCCTTTGACGCATTTACGCCGCCAACAGCCGATACAGGCGCGATTCGCCAGCAGAACCTTGTGGCCTTCGCCATAGGGACCATTGCGCTCAGCATCTGTAGGACCCATCAACGCCACTGTGGGGGTATTCAGCGCCGCCGACAGATGCATAGGTCCGGTATCTCCGCCCACAAAGGCCCGCGCCCCCCGGATAATCGCCGCCAGCTGCGGCAGGGAAGTCTTGCCAATCAGGTTAATTGGCGGAACAGCCGCATATTGCAGCAGCCGCTCCAGCAGGTATCCATCACCAGGCCCGCCGGTTACGACCGGCACCAGGCCCCGGTCATAGATACGGTCGGAGAGGAGGGCGAAATACTCGGCAGGCCAGATTTTATTGGGCCAATTTGCGCCAAGCGCCATCACAATATAAGGCTCCTTGTTCCGGTAACCGGCCTGCTGAAAAATTTGCCGGGCCTGTTGTTGTTGTTCCTGGGCAATGCCAATATTAAACACCGGCTTTTCTACCGCGCAGCCCAGATGGCGCACAACATCCAAATAACGCTCGACCACGTGCTTGCCGGACATTGCTCCACTGATGCGTTTACTGACCAATTGACTGCCCTCCCGGGCATTTTCATAAACCAGGCGCGTCGCCGCCCCGCTCAGCAGAGAAATCATCCCGCTTTTAAACAAGCCTTGCAAATCCAAAACCAAATCAAACTGATACTGGCGCAGCCGGGCCGCAAACGCCGGAATATTGGTCAGCGCTCCCGGCAATGATTTGAATTTGGCCTTTTCAAAAACAATCACCTCATCAACGGCCGGATGACTGGTTAGTAAATCCAGCGCCGGCTTTTCAACAATCCAGGTAATCCGGCAAGCGGGATAACACTGTTTTAACGCCTGCGCAACAGGCAAAGCATGAATGACATCGCCAATTGCACTGAGCTTTACAATTAGAATATGCTGAAAGGGCATTTGCTCACCCCTTGATTTTTTTAATAATATTACTGGAGGAACGTCCCGGCACAGCCGGAATAAGTACCGTTTTCCCGCCATATTGCGCGGCCAGCCGCGCCTCAGGCAGCTGATCTTCCTGATAATCGCCGCCTTTGACATAAACTGCCGGCTTGATCCGCCTGACCAGTTCTTCGGCAGTCTGTTCTTCGAAGATTGTCACAATATCCACAGCAGACAGGCCAGCCAGCACTTCAGCCCGGTCCTCCTGGGGATTAACCGGCCGGTTGGGACCTTTCAAACAGCGCACCGACTGGTCGCTGTTCAAGCCGACAACCAGGCAATCGCCCAATTTACGGGCTGCGGTTAAATACCGCACATGTCCGGCATGCAGGATATCGAAACAGCCGTTGGTAAATACAATGGTCTTACCGGCGGCTTTCATTGCGGCAACTGCAGCGGCAAGCTGATCAGACTTCAAAATTTTCATGCTGCTCTCCAATCGCGGTGACCAATTCCTCCGGCGTTGCGGTGGCCGTCCCTGGTTTGCGGACAACTACCCCGGCGGCCAAATTAGCCAGCCGGGCGGCGGCCAGATAAGAAGCGCCGGCCGCTAAGGCCAGGACGGCGGCGGCCACTACGGTATCGCCGGCCCCGGTAACATCATACACTTCACTTTTATTGCTAACCGGAATGTGCGTATAGCGGCCCGAACGTTCAAACAGGGTCATTCCGTCAGGACCTCTGCTCAATAGTACAGCGTCGGCCTCCAATTGGGTCAGAATGGCCTGCCCGGCAGTAATGATCCCATCGTCATCCAGATTTTTCAGGCCAATAGCCGCAGCCGCTTCCGACTCATTTTGCTTGACAATTGTCACACCCTTATAGGCCATCACATTATACCTTGAATCGACCATGCAAGGGATGCCCAGCTGCCTGCACCGCTGAATCAGATATTCAATAATATTGTTGGTAACCGTATGCCCGCCGTAATCGCTGATCACAACCAGCGCCATCTTGGCCAGAATGTTTTCCGCATACGCCAGCAGCCTGGCCTCGGCCGCTGAATCCAGCGCTGTTTTGCTTTCCCGGTCAACCCGGACCACCTGCTGCCGGACGGTGGCTTGTCCGCCGGCCATAACTCTGGTCTTGGTGATTGTTGCCCGCAGATCATCAACAATGATGCCGCCGGTGTCGACCGACTTACCGGCCAGCACTCTGATCAATTCGTGGCCGGCCGCATCATTTCCAACCACGCCGACCGCATATACCTGCCCGCCGAGCGTGGTAACGTTATGAACAACATTGGCCGCGCCGCCAGGCAGAACGGTTTCGGACTCGTGCTCCAGGATCAATACCGGGGCCTCCCGGGAGATTCTGGCAATCCGGCCTTCCAGGTAAACATCGGCCACCATATCGCCAACAACCATAATCTTTTGCTGTTGAAAACCCTTGATTATTTTAAAAAGAAGATTATCCAAGTACAAGACTCCTTTGAGCATTTTACCATTCCAGCGTTGACACCCTGATTTTTACCTGATCCCGCTCAGCCCGGTAGATAATATCGGCCTCAAAGCAATGCAGATTCCGGCGCCAGGTATAGTCGATGTCTTCCACCTTGCTTTGTTCAACGTCATAGCTCACTTCGACGCCGAGACTGTTCAGTTTATCCGCTTTATACATAAACCCGGTCGTCCATTCCTTCGGCGTATCTATTTCGTCATATTTATAAAGATTGGTCGCGGACTGGTCCCGATAGCTGTAGCCGGTCCACCATTCCAAACGGTCATTGGGCTTGGCTTTCAGTTTGATATCATATTTCCAGATATCATTGGTCGATTTGTCATAGCCATACTTAATCTTTTCAAACCCGGCGCCAAAATTCAACGTATACCTATCGCTGAGTTTGATCGGATCATGCCTGAAATACAAGTTGTAGTCCTGCCGCCAGCCGGAAATATCACCCTCAATCCATTTACCGGCGCTTACGAAAAAGTTAGCGGTAACAGGCGAATGCCCAAGCCGGTAAGGATTTAATTTAAAGGCAAATTCCGGTTCTTTCTTGACCCAGTCATTATCCGAGTTTTCGGCATAACCCCAGTCAATGCTGGCAGTGTAATTTTTCTCCCGGTTAATCAGCCCGGCTTTGGGTTTGAAATGGCTTCGGCTGTAATAGGCCGCATCGCCGTAAACCGCTAAATGATCGTTAAGCGGAAACTCCAGATACTGGGCAATCATTACGCCATTGTCGGAATCATACCCCAGACGGGGGAAGCTTGATTCTGAGGCGGCTTCCGAATTCAGTGATTTCTGGTACTTCGGTAAAACAAAGATTACTTTATCCTTAATCCAGAACCTGGCATTATGGGCAACAATCCGATTGCCAGGCCATACCTCTATTTTATCCGCACTGACATGATAGTCAGGCACTTTGGCCGGACATCTGGTGATTGTGCCATTATAGAGAATATACTCATCAGGCGCCAGATGGATATTCTGAGCGCTGATATTTTCTTTGTCGATGGTTCCCCTGACACCAGCCATTGTACCGGTCCGGTCCCGGTAATTATAATCAACTCCGTTAACCGCCAGATTTAACCCCGGCTCTGAAACCTGCGCCAGGCCATCCACCCAGACCTGGCTTTGTCTGGTATTGCCGCGCAGCTCTTCCGTGGTTATTATCATTTGATCCTTCTGAATTCTGACATTGCCTTTGGCAAAAACTTCGCCGGTCAGCTCACTAAAGGACAGGTCATCACCCTCAAAAACAATGGGAGCCTGACCTGGAGCAGTATTTGAATCAGCCGCGCCGGCCGGCAAAGCGGTACTGACTACAGCAATCAAAGCCAATAATCCCAACAGATATTTTTTGGCGTTATTCATAGCTTCTCCTTCACTATCTCAGGCTATTTCCTGCGGTTATTCGTGCAGCAATTTATTTTTGAGTATTATTCAAATAGACTTTATTCTACAATTATACCGCTTTTCCTGCCCAAATTGCTACGGCAATATCTAGTAGTTCACCAAGTCCAAATCCTCCGTGTTCTTGGCGCGATATTTCCCGCCCGGCTTCGTGCGTCGCCTTACTGGCAAAGAACTATTTACAAAAATTAGTCTCACCTGCAATTCTAGAGTATATACCATGATTCTTTGAGCTGGCTTAGAGAGCAAAAAAAGTAAAATCTCCCGTCAAAGCGGGAGATTTTCACAGCAGTTTCAAAGCAATACGGTTACCGGTTTGGTTGGCTAGTCAATCTGTAATCCATACACACTGGCATCAGCCTTAACCTGAATATATAATTCAGTGCCGGCAGGAATGGTGATATCCGATCCCCGAATGAACGCGCCGCCCACAACACCGATCGGTCCCAGCAGGGCTATGCCGGCAACGGATGCCCCGGCCGCTTTAACCAGTGATTTGGTTTCTTCCTTCGCCTTATCGCCCATTTCGGTTTGAATCAGGCTGCCATCAAAAGCGGTGATATCGTCAAAGCTGACTTCGAGAACCGCATCACGGCCAAAATTGCGGGATTGACGTACTTTGGTTATTTTTCCACTTCCCAGCGTGCCTTGGGGGATAACCAGCAGACCGTTGGACGATACATCTTCGGCGGTCTGATAAACAACCGAATCGCCCACGCGGTTTTTGCGGCTGTCCAGTTCCGTTACTGTTTTTATCTTAATAAGCGTATCCTGATATACCGTGGTCGGGCTTACATTGATCTGTCCGCCGGGATAAGCTATTTGGGCCAGCTTATCGGCACGGTCATCTAAATTTCCCGTTTCGGAATTCCCCAAAAGCGTAAGCTCCATATTTTCAATTTTGCTTTTTGCCGGCTGAGCAGTTACATTATGATTGATCGTCCACTCCACCGCGTTAACTTTGGACTGAAAAGACGGCGAAGTTGATGAGTTCTCAGTCAAATAGGCATAGATTATATCAAGCCTGGCGGTGAGTGCGTCCGAAGTGGTATCGCCAAAAAGATCCTGTTCCATTTTATTCGCCCGCTCAATTAACGAGCCAGTCTGGTCACTGCCATAGATAATCTTTTCGGCGGCTGTGGTCTTATCTAAAACCGTTAATTCCTGAAAACTCTGAGCTGATACCAACGAAGTCAGTAAAAACGTCATTAGTAAAGTGCAGATCATCAACTTGCGCAACATGAAATAACCTCCTATAACAAACTAAAGTCTGATACTGCTATATTTCGGGATGAAAATACAAAATCCTGCCATCGGGATGGCAGGATCAAAAACCAAAGGGCTGCTTTTTACTTCTTCTCAGCTTCAGACTCCAGGGAGGCAGGCTGCATATCCTTATTAAAGCCGAGATTAAAAAACAGGCTCATGACAGCTATATACATCACCAATTCCAATAGTTCCTCAAATAACTCCTGACGTTGTCCGCGGAAGATTTTACTATGCTCAATAAAATCAGCGGCAAAGAAACAACCAACAATCAGCAAAATGTCGACCAGCGGGAATTTTCCATATTTAAACCAGCGCACAAATTCTTGGTGCAGCTTCTGCCGGAAAATCCCTGCAACTACGGCAATAGCGATTGCGCCAATAGCCGGATAAACATAATGGCCAAAATACACTTTTTCCAGGGGCAAAAAGCCGCCACTGCCATCTGGGTAAAAAACCCGGCCCCAGCTTAGCTCGCGCAAAAGTACGATGCCCAGCAGAGGAATCGCCCACAAAATCAGTTTTTTCGTCGCCATAGAACCGGCGCCGGAGCGATAAGCCCTGTACATCACCACACCGATCGCAAGCAGCACCAGCACTTGTATATTTTCTACCGGTTGATTCTCCCGCCCCCACCCCGCCGGCAGCAAAAACGCCACTGGAATTAAAAGGAGCAATAGAAATAAGCAGGTTTTCGAAATTGGATTCAATGTTGTTACAAAATGTTTACTTTTCACTAACGGCACCTTCTCAATATAACTTAATGCTGCGCAGTCTTGCCTTTAATACCAAACCTCTCAGTAATAATATCATATCTGATAATACAATAAAAACATTTTGGTAAATAAAACTTCGTGTTGGACTAACCAGTCAATTTATGGTACAATTGTGTCAGGATAATCCTATACTATCCTGGGAAAGGAAGATAAACCATGAAAAAACGTCTGATTGTGGGCTTATTGTTAGTATGTTTCTTATCGCTTGCTGCAATTCCAGCTACCAATGCCTTCAGTGTTGGAGATATTTTAAAAGTCGGCGGTATCGGCTTCCTGGTTGATAAGTTTGCGACTCCGTTAAATAACTTTGTCAATACTCTGACTTTTAAGCATGGCGGCAGTCATGATTACGCTACCAAAGTAGTACCAATTGTGACCTTAGGCAGCGGCGGCTATATTGGCGCTGCTCAGGTCATCGGACCGCAGGAGCTAGTTGATAAAACGCAGGCTGTGCTCCAGGTGGAAGGAAACTTCAATGGCAAGCAATTCCGGGTGAAAGCACTTATTCCGATTGACAGCAAAAACCCCGTAAACTTCTCCCGAGTGAACGGTGTCGGCCTGTCCGCCGTAATTGACGTTAAAATTTAGTACATAGCTGACACTGGTTTAGGTACGTAAAGGAAATTTTCCGGTTTAGCGGCAATAAAAAAAGGCTTCCTAGAAATAGGAAGCCTTTTTTACGTGAAGTTTTAGAAAGCAAAATTAACGGTAGTTTCAACATAATTGTATTTATCATCTGTATCAACATCTTTTAGATCAGAGTAGGCAAAGCTTAGTGTTGTATTGTCAGTAAGCTTATGGTCATAACTAAAATACAAGCCCTTATAACCATTATCGAAGTCGGTGTTTCCACCCATATCGCCATTTTGTTCTACTTTAGCATAAGCCAGTCCAAAAGAATTTTTGTCATCCAGCTCATAACTGAGGCCGGCAACAAACGCTTTGTCGTTGTCATTGGCATTGGATTTGGCATATTCGGCAAAATAAGTGATGTTTTTATTCGTATAGGCCGTATCTAGGCCCCAGTGATTGGTATCCTTCTCACCGGCTGCGTCTTTATCATATTTGGCCAGAGTTCCGCCAACGGTCCAGGCATCATTCAGATTATAGGCCGCATGCAGCGCATACACATTGTTTTCCGTATCGGTTTCCTGGCCTGCAATAAAGTTCAGCGCAGTAGCCCCTACAGTGGCGTCGGCAGTTAAACCGTCCACTAATGTGGTACTGCTGCCGATGTTGCCGCTGGTGCTGTACAACAAGGCGTTTGGACCAAGATCAGCGCCCTGGCGGCCAAGGTTGTAAGTCGCGGCATCGCTTTTTAAAATGAAGCCAAAGCGATCAATCGTGGCCGTTGATTTACGCGTGCCATTTCTGGTGTTGAAATCGGCGGTAATATCATCGCCATGATAGCGCTGGGCCGCAAAGCGGGTATAAAAATCAATGTTTTCCGTTAAAGCGGTCTTCGCATTTAAAATCACCGTGTTGCGGGCGCCTTCGGCATCGCCGTCAGCGTCATGGTCATCCCATTGATAATGCACTTCAACCTCTCCGTCAAACTCGACCGGCGCAGCCAATGCCGCGCTCAGCGAGAGTGTCAGGGATGCAGCAACCGCTGCTGCAAGCAATCTCTTTTTCATGTGTTACCCTCCTAAATTAGAGCAATTTATTTATTGATAACACAGTTCAGCCAGCCAATGCAGACAAGTATCCACGTTTCCTTATCCGGGCTGCAGTCCCTGTGTACTCAATCACAGTCCTACCGGCTTGTTCGTTTAATGTTAGAAGTTAAATGTGGTATTATTAACATTCTGTTAAATTTTCTCTGTTTGGAGATTCTATGAAAAATCCGAAATCCCTGCTAATATAAGAAATTTTCTTAATATTTATTTAACAAAAGTAAGTATGATCATTGGCGTCAGTTCACTATAACAGTTGTGTCCATTAGCTTGCTTTACAAAAGGACAGAAAGAAAACAGTGCTTACAAAAAGAGATGCATTTTGAAAGGTCTGTTTTATACGATCATTTCGGTAAACAGAATTCTGATGTCTTTCTTACTTAATTAGGCAGACTCGCTTGAATCAGCTCTAGATTCTAAAAAAAAAGATCCGCTTATAAAAGCGGATCTTTTTAATAATTTTTTAGAATAAGAAGTTAATTTGAGCTCTGGTATAATCGTCGGCATCCCCGCCGTCAGTATATTTAGTATCAAACGTTTGGAATGCTTGTAAAACAATATTCTTGGATAAAGTGTAATCAGCACTTAAGGTCCAAGCTTTCAGACCATTATCGTTCGAATCTGCCAAAGGTACCGACGAAGTAGTTAAGCCGGTTGGGATTGCACCGGTTTCAATTTTGTGATAGGCGACTCCCAGACCCCAGCTTTGAGGATTGACGGCTTTAGCGCCCTTATAGTTTACTTGAGCAATCCACGCTTTTTGCCCGTCATTTACATCAGAAGAGTTTTTGTAGTAATCTCCGGCAATCGCAAAGTTTTTACTGAGTTTGCTTTTAAACCCACCGCCGAAGATATCAAAGCTGTCATAGCTGCCGGTCTGTGCAAAATAAGTAGCAGTAACGCTGGTAGCTTTGCTTAAATCATACTTGGCTTCGGCAAATACTACTTCTTTTTCATCTGTGCCCCAGGTATCGGCGTCAAAACCAGCACGTTCACTAACATCAGCAATACCTGCAGTTACTTTAAATGTATTGCCGGCAGACAGTTTCAAACCATCAACGCCGCCGGTGGTGTCAGCGAGCAGGCCGGTTGAACCGAGGTATTGGCTGAAACGACCTACAGTTGAAGTCAAGCCTGTGTTAAATAGATTCTTTGTAGTTAAAGCGGCATCAGCAACGAATGCGCCATCTTTTGTGCTTGAACCGGTTTCATTGTGATTCAAACCAACAAAACGTCCATAGAAGCTGGTATTTTCATTTACATCAGCATTCAAATTCAAACGGAAACGTTGCGCAAAAGCAGACTTGTCATTCAGTTTATCATCTACAAAACGCAGACGAACATCGCCGGTCAATTTGATTTTGGATTGGTTGGCTTCCAGTTTAGCTACACGTACGCCTAAATTATCCAATTCGGCAGCGAATTCCACAGCCAGTTTGTCAAGAGCTGCTTTTTGTTCAGCGTCAGCACGGTCAGCTTTGGTTAAAGCTTTGGCCACGATTTGCGCCATTTCGTAACGGGTAATGGTTCTGTCGCCACGATAGGTGCCGTCGCCGTAACCGTCAACGATACCGGCTTGGGCCAATTTGGTCACAGCGTCATAGGACCAGTGTTTTGCAGGAACATCGACGAATGGATTTGCGGCAGCAAAGGTAGTGCTGGCTACGCCGACTACCAGTGCAGTAGTGATTGCAGCGGCTAATCTTTTTTTCATTAGAATTTCCCCCTTAGTTTTTTGGTTGATTTTTGTTTAGCTATTCCTAAGAAGGTGCTGCGAGTATCCACGTTTCCTCAGCTCACACGGTTCTTAGTACTCACTAAATTTATCAAAACTGCAAGAACTATTATAGTTTTTACAGTTAGGATACCTATATTGTTACATGGTAATATATTCTTCGCCGGCTACAAAATTCCTTCTTTTTTTTATTTTTTTATAATTTTTTTCGGACAGCTGGCTTTTCTCCCTAATATTATACTTAATTCACAGTATATTGGCGGCTGCCTGTCGCTGCGACAAATACTTTTCGGCGATAATAACAGCGGCATAATCATCGACCGGCACCGGCGGCGCCAGCATCGATACGGGAATGAAACGTTTCAGCCCGCCTGGCGGGTTTTCCTGCCAGTAACGCCTGCGGGCCGCCTCAGTGGTCCGGTATTCATCAACCAAAGCAATCTGGATTGTCTTATTGGCTGCGCTGATCATAGCGCCGGCTTTTTTGCTGGAGGTTCCGGCGCCCAGCGCCACCACTCCCGCAGCATAGTCCTGCATGGCCGCGCGGACTGTTTGCGCGAGCTCTGCTGTGTCGACAATCGCTTTATACAGTACGCCTTTATCCTTATGTACTACCGCTATGCCGCATTTCTCGCGACCGGGGTCGACCGCTACAACAACTTCTTTCACAGTACAACCTCCATCTATGGTTAGTATATTCTAATGCCGGCAATTTATTCCTACTCAACTGCTTTTAGCAGCTTAATGTCAGTCTCGTTGTTGAAGATACGGGCATTTAGGAGTTCAAACTTCACATTGATTTTGGCGTCAAGTTCAGCGATATCACGCTTGCTGGCCAAAACAGCCAGGGATTCTTGGGTAGCCGTGGTATTGAGCAAGCCGTCGAACTTGGCGTCCAGTTCTTCCGAGCGGTGCAATACGGCCTTAATATAGGCGCTATTTTCACCAATCTGGCCTTCGACATTAGTCAGCCGCAAGTTTAACTCTGCCTGACCATCCTGCAACTGATGCGTTACTGTTTGCAGACCTTGCACATCTGCCTGCAAAACTTGCACATTCGCTTTCAAAACTTGTACGTCTGTTTTCAACTCTTTTACATCTGTTTGCAGCTCCCGCACATCTGCTTTTAACTCTTGTACATCTGCTTTCAGCCCTTGTATTTCCGCCAGTATCTGCTTTAACAATACTTCCATTCCGTTCACGCTCCCTGCTGCTATTTTACCATAGCACGATTGGGACAGGCAATGCTTTTAGCAGAATAAACCCCTGCCGGAGCGGCAGGGGTTTAAGTCTAAATCGGGAACTAGAATTTCACGCTTACGGTTGCCTGGGTACGGGCGCCTAAATCAATACCGTCTTGATCTTCGAAGTCCTGGTATTTAACATTCAGCGCAGTGTTTCTGTCCAACGCTCTGTCATAAGCATATTCCATTCCTTTGAAGCCGCTTTCTAAAGTAGACGGCTGCTGATCGTTGGCCAGAGCGCCGAAGCCAGTGTAAGCGCCGGCTTCAACATCTCTATAAGTTGCGGAAAGACCAAGCTTGTTCAATTTTACGCCGTAAGATACAGCAGTTGCATCAGCGTCGTTATTGTCATAGTAGGAAGCATTGATGGCCAGGTTTTTGGTTAATTTAAAGCCAGTGCTCAGACCATAAATTTCCTGATCGGCAGTGTCATTTTTGTAGTAGTCGGCCACTAAGTCAGTGCCAAGGGCATTGAAGCCGTACTCGGCAGCGTAGATGCGGTTGGCATCGGTATTGCCGGCTACCAGTTTCAGGCCGCCGATTTCAGTGGCGACAGCGTTCATCTGGGTGTCAAACAGATAACCTTCAGCCAGTATTACATCCTGACGGCCAATGGTATTGGTCAGGCCAAGGGCATCGAAAGTTACGTTGGCTGTATTGATACCGGCATCGCCGTTGCCGCCGTCATAGTTCATGTTTCCACTGGTCAGACGGGCATTAAATTTCAGGTTGTCGCTGATTTTACCGTCAAAGTTTACGCGGGCCCGGAAATCGGTGTTGTCGCCGGCATCCTCAGCTGCAAAGTAACGAACGCGGGCATCACCGGATACTTTAACCATGTCGTCTACTTGTTCCTGCAAGCTGTCGACTTTCACACCCAGGTTGTTTAACTCTGCGGCAAATTCTTGCGACAATTCGTCTACGGTTCCCTGTTGATCGTCATTGAGCGATTTGTTCATTGCTTTGGCTACGATTTGCGCCATTTCATAGCGGGTCATTGTTTTGTCGCCTTTGAATGTACCATCGGCATAACCGTCAACTACACCGGCTTGCGCCAATTTATTTACAGCATCATAAGCCCAGTGATTCGCCGGTACATCGGAGAAAGGATTGGCTGACGCGGCGAAGGCCGGTACAGCAAATGCTACAGTAAGTGCAGTGGTAACAGCTACTTTTAGAAGTCTCTTTTTCATCTGGAAGCTCCCCCTTAAGGTAATTAATTTGCGCTGGTGTTCGTCACCGGCATTGTAGGGGCTGGCGTCAACCAGACTGCTGATGAGTATCCACGTTTCCTCATAAGTTCCGGTTGCTCATTCCAACCACTGATGCCCCTGCAGCTTTTCGCAGGTTTAGTTTACATAATTCTGCATGACTTTTGATATTCCTGCTGTATACGCTAGTGTATTTTTTACCATTTCCCAGCTATAATAGCTATTGACTATCCAGTCATGCAATATCAAAAAAAATTTGATATTTACATAATTCTATAGTTCTTCAGATAGTCCTGCTGCAAAGCCCCGTGTAAATTTTGCCATTATTACTTCGTTTCACTAAGATTGACTACTCAGTCATGCAGTGGTGAAAAGGTCTATCCGGCAGCTGCAGCTGATCGCCTCTCCGGATCAGTTCTGCGTGTCGCCATATGACTTTTACACTATACATAATTCTTTAACTTTTTCTAAATTCCTGCTGTTATCAGCTATGCAAATCCTTCCATAACCCTTAATAACCAAAGCATAAAGGTCACGCGGCAACTATATTAACATTGTTATTATAGTTTACATAATTAAAGGCATTTTGCAAGCAAAGCTCTCCGCAGCCTAAGCTTCATATCCAGGTGCCCAGCAATGACTATGGTTGCCTCTGCTGGAATGAATTGGGCAGCCCCAATGCCCACTTTATGCCGCCGGAAGCTGCGGGGCAAAATGAATAAGCGCAAATGTAAAAACGCCTGACGGCATTTTACATTTGCGCTCTGCTGGCGCCAGAGAGACTGCCTTCATTTACTAAGGACAGTGCTGAGGCCGCTTAACTACTGGACACTTTTGACCCGGATATCAATTTTCAGCGGCCCAACAACATAGGTGTCGCTTTGGGCTACAGCGGTTAACTCAACCTTGCCGTAATAGCGTTTCACACGATTGATTGTGCCGTATAACTCGGATCCGCTCATTACCCCTACCGTTCCCTGGATGGGGTCGGCGATAATGCCATCCTGAATAGCCGCGGCATTCACCTTCTGCAAAAATGTCAGCACGGTTTCCTCAGCCGAACTGGCGGTACGGCCGGCATTCATTACTTCGGAATGAACGACCTCGTCTTTCTCATAAATTCTTTTATTCGAAAACAGCTCAATCTGGCCAATCACCGGCTCACCATAAACAATATTGCCCACTGAAGAGACTCTGACAATAACATCCTCTTTATTACCGGCAATGATTGACACGGCCTGATCAAAATCAGCCTGCGCGATCCACAGGGCTTCCGTTTGCTTGTCTTCCACGCCCAGCCGGTTGAGGATATCCTGATTGGTTTTCAGAATAACGCCGGTTAAGTTTGCCGTAATATTCTCTTTAGCGTCGTTGCCGTTAATGACGGCAGTTGACAGCACTTCCCCCGCCCGGTAAATAATATCGCCTTCCCGGACCACTTGAATCCCTTTATTTAGCTTGGCTGTTAAATCATTTAACCGGGTTACATCTTTTTCCAGAACCGTTTTAGCCTCATTCAGTTCGGCTACGCGGTCATCGAGTTCTTTCTTGGTCGTCTGCAGCTGCCCAATCTGCAGGCGTGATTTTTTCAAATCACCCTGCACAGTCTTATAATCGGACTGCACCTGCGCCAAGGCCGCGGCCGTCCGGTCACGCTCAGCGCTGACGGCGGACAGCTCGGCGGTAATTGCCGAAAGCTTGGCGGCAGTTTCTTTAATTTTGGTATTCAAAGTAGAATACTCGGCTGTTTTAGCTTCCAGTTCCTTGCGGCTGGCTTCCAGCTCCACATTCTTAGCCAGAACTTCCTGTGACAGGCTGGAAAGTTGTTCTTTTAACTCCTCCATGCCAAACAAAGCCGTCCGGACATCCCGGGAAGCCAGTGACAGTATCCCCAGGGTAGAGGATGCAATCAGTATACCGGTAATGATGGTAACAATGATCGAAGTATGCTTAGGCCTGAGACCAAACATGGAAAGCTTGCGTTTACCAACTTTGGTGCCAAGCTTATCGCCGATATAAGCAATGGCTCCGCCCATAACAGCCAGCACAGCAATTAATACGATTCCATACACAGTACACTCCTCCTCTACTGACAAAATGTTCGCTTACGGAGCCGCCGCCGGAACCTTCCCGCCGGCCGGCTTGTTTACGGGGTTACCGGGCTGCTTTGCGCATCAGATAACAGCCCGCAATAACGCCGGTGATATTGGGTATCCAGGCGGCAATTATGACCGGCAGCGCGCCGCCCTGCCCTAAGGCTGAGGTAACGGTCATAATGCTGTAATAGATAAAAATCACGATAATGCTTAGCCCCAGGCCAATGGAGGAACTGGAACGCTGCGGCTGCAAGCCCAGCGGCGCCCCGATAAGGGCAAAAACAAAGCTGGCCAGCGGAATGGATACCCGTTGCTGTAATTCTATCTCATAGCTGCTGCTCTTTACATACTCGCTCTGCAGCACCTTGATTTGCTGTTTTAGTTCTTTAATCGTCATTTCAGACTCATCTTTTTGTTCACGCTTGATTGATGTTGGATTTTTGGTGATCGGCATAACCTGCTGCTCAAATTTCATGGTACGCTGCAGATTGCCTGCGGTTGACAGGTCATGAATTGTACCGTTGTACATAATCCAGTGGCTGTTCTGCCATTGCGCGGTTTCGGCATTTTGAACCCGGACAATGTTGCCGTTTTCAAATTCCTGAATGGAAATTGCCTGCAGCGTATTGGTCGCTTCGTCATACTTGCGGGCGTACATCAGCCGCTCAATGTTGCCGTCTTTTACCTCTTTAATAATAATATGCTCCTGGGACTTCGGCGCGGTATTCCGTTCGATCTCATACCGGACAATGTGGTTATAGGCCGTGTTGGCTCTTGGTACAATAAACTCATTAAACGCTACCGCAAACAGACTGACAAACAATGCTACGATCAGTACCGGCGCAGTTAAGCGATAAAAGCTGATACCGCCTGAACGCATCGCCGTTATTTCACTGGACCCGCTCAGCCGGCCGAATGCCAGAAGCGCCGCCAGCAGCATTGACATTGGAAAAGTCAGCACAACAATATTGGGTAAGCTGAGAAAGAACAGCTTGACAACAGCCGTAACCGAAGCGCCATATTTGGTAATGTACTGGGCTATTTTAAACAAGGTGCTGGTTCCAATAAACACACTGGAAAAGGCGCAAATGCCAAAAACAAACGGTCCCAGTAATTCTTTGATGATATATTTATCTAATATACGCATTGTTTTCTCCTCTGCACATAATCGTGAGGTTAAGAGCTGCGGTAAAAAGTACGCCTGGGCCGCAGCGGGTTGATGCCGGAGCGGACCTTTTCCAGACTGCTGCGGGTACTCCTGTTTCAAACATTGTTATAAGCTGAAATTTTCGCCGAGGTAGAATTTGCGGGCTGTTTCACTGGCGGCAATGGTAGCGCTGTCCCCTTCAATCAGGATCTGGCCTTCATTAAGGATATAGGCCCGGTCAACAATGCTGAGTGTTTCACGAACGTTATGATCGGTAATCAATACGCCGATACCCCGCTGGCGCAAATAGCCGATAATTGCCTGAATGTCCGCTACAGCGATGGGATCGACACCGGCAAATGGCTCGTCCAGCAGAATAAATAACGGGTCTGTCGCCAGACAGCGGGCGATCTCCACCCGGCGGCGTTCGCCGCCCGACAGTTCTGAGCCCTTTCGTTCCCGGATATGCGCAATATTGAATTCATACAGCAGACTGGCGGCTTTTTCCCGGCAGCCGCTGGGCGTTAAATCGGTTGTCTCCAGAATGGCAATCAGATTATCTTCCACGGTAAGCTTCCGGAATACCGACGCTTCCTGCGGCAGATAACCAATGCCAAAATTGGCCCGTTTGTGCATCGGCATATCGGAAACGTCTTCGCCGCCAATGCACACCAGGCCGCTGTCCGGTTTCTCCAGCCCTACGATCATATAAAAGGTAGTGGTTTTACCGGCGCCGTTCGGTCCCAATAAGCCAACCACCTCACCCTTGTCCACTCGTATGCTGACGCCATCGACCACATTACGGTCTTTATACGTTTTGATCAGATGATGTGTTTCAATAAACATGGCCTGTTCCTCATTTCAGTGTAAATCCATGCGGTTTACTGCGGCTGGATGACCAACTGCGTGCGGCCCTGGGCATTTACCGTTTGGTTGTCCAGATAAATCGTCAATTTATTGCCGGTTAAGATATTGCCTTCCTGGACCGCCCTGGCGTTGCCGGTCAGAACCGCCCTGGCGGGTTCAGCGCCATAGTAAACCGCCTGATCAGCCGTGGCATCAAGCTGCCTGGCCTGACTAACGATATGAACGCTGCCTGTCCCGGTAATTCTGCTTTCATCCAAATAAGCTTCAATCTTACCGGCAGTCATGACGCCGTCTTGCATCACCAGACGGGCCTGATCATTGACCACTGCATAAGCTTTATCGGTGTAGTAGTCCAGCTGAGGGCCTGTCAGCACGCTCTCTCCCTTGGTTAATTGCACTCCGCCACTGGCAGTGATGCGGTTATTGTCATAAGACCGCAATTCCTCCGCTGTCAGAACTGCGTCAGACTGAACCATTTTGACGCCGCCGGTAACATGCCCTTCTTTGGTCCGGGTATTATAGGTCGCTGCTGCGCCGGTAAGCACGGCCCCGTCCCGGGTGAACCGGACGCCGCCCGTGCCGGTCATAATGCCGGTTGTTGAATTATATTCTATGACCTCAGCCGCCATTTCCACCGGCTGAGGCTGGGCTGCAGCAGCAGGCATCGCCATTGCCGCAGCCATGATCAAAGCCAATAATAGTCTGCCAAGCTTCAATTGCCGGCACCTCCTTTACGAATACGGGCATTGCCGGTTACGGTTACTTTGTTCATATCGACATCGCTTTCCATTTGATCGCCGACAATAACGGTATCATCTCTGGTCATCATGATGCCGCCCGACCCGTAAAAGCGGCGGTCAGCCCCTGACCAGCGGGCTTTGCCGGCCGTAAAAGCCGCCCCATCGGTTGTTGTCGCTTTTATCTGACCATTCATCGTGATATCCCTGCTCTTATGATCATATACCGCCTGCAAGGCAACAATCTCCAGCTTACCGCCATTGTCCTGATAAAATACGCCTTTCAAATCATTCATCCTGGCCTGATTGGCGGCGGGATCAATTTCAATGGTTCCGGCGCTTAGCTCCCATAACCGTTTGCCATCCTGTTCCTCCACAATAGAATTGCCGGAATATACGATATTGCTGGTGGTTTGAACCGGCTCCGGCTGTTGAACCGGCGGCGCTTCATCCTGCAAGAAATAGTACAGGCCCAGCCCTGCCGCCACAGCCAGGCAGGCAATCAGCAGATAGGCTTTCTTCATTCTCATGCCCCCTGTCCTCTCCGGGCCGCGGCAGCGGTTTGCTGCTCAGAGGCTTTTACAGCTTCCGGCGGCGTATTCCAGCGTTTTTGGAACCACAGCCAGTGATCGGGATATTGTTGAATCATCGCTTCAATAATCCCGGTCATTTGTTCCGTAATCCGGTAAAGATCCTGCGCTTCATTGCCGGTGTCCTGATAATACAGCGGCTGGCTTACCAGTATTTTGTGGCCGCCGGCCGGCTCACGAACAATGAATACCGGTACAACCGGTGCTCTGAACCGCTTGGCAAAGACCGCCGGCCCCAGAGGAGTTGACGCCGGTTTGCCGAGAAAATCGACAAACACGCCATGCTGCCCCGCATCCTGATCGGCTAAAAACCCCAGGATTTTGCCTTTTTTAAGGGCCTTGGCGGCGCTGACAAGCTCGCTTGTCCCGCTGGCGAACACCTCAATGCCCGCCATCTCGCGGTATTCGTTCAAGATCTGCGTATGCTGATCGTTTGGCTGCCGTTTAATGACCGTGGTGATCGGCAGGCCTAACATTGCCAGCGCAGCCCCCAGCCATTCCCAATTGCCGATATGGGCGGTTAAAAGTACTACGCCGCGGCCTTCAGCCAAAGCCTCCTGCAGATAATGCCTATTCTCCACAGTAACATAACGTCTCATTTTTTCGGCGGTAAATGCCGGCATATACATGACTTCCATGAAAGTACGGCCAAGATTTTCAAAGAGGTTAACCGCGATACGTTCAGCCTGTTCAGCGGAGATTTGAAGACTTTCCTGCATCTGGGCAACCGCCCGCTTACGCTGACGGGCGGCAATACGGTAATAAAGCCGGCCAAACCCCTGCCCCAGCAGTAAAATAAGCCGGTAGGGCAATAAACAGATCAGATAGCTGAGCAATTTTAGAATTTTATATTGCACGCACCCTCCTCCTCTCATGCTGATGTGTGATCAAGCGTCCGGTTATTGCGCTGAATCAGCCGGTACTGAACAGGTGTAGGCTTCGATGATCCCGGCCCACTTATTCTGGGCGGTTAAAATCAGCTCAATCACTTCACGGGCCGCGCCATTGCCGCCGGCGCTGCCGGTAATATAGTGGGCCCTGGCCTTGACTTCGGGAACGGCATTCGCCACCGCACAAGCCAAACCGACCTGAACCATCACTGGCAGATCAATAAGATCATCGCCAACATAGCCAATTTCAGCCAAATTCAGGTGATATTTGGCGGCCAGTTCCTGCAGGGCTGCTGTTTTGCTCATTGTCCCTTGATAAACATCGGTTATTTTCAGTTCCGTACTGCGCAAGCGAACCATGTCACTTGTGCGACCGGTAATGATGGCAGTTTTAAGACCCGCCCGGTGAGCGATTGCAATTCCCAGGCCATCCTGCGCGTAAAATTCCTTGGCGGCCTCACCGTCCCGGCCAATGATAATCCGGCCGTTGGTCAATACCCCGTCAACATCAAAAATCAATAGTTTAATGCGGCGGGCCCGGGTCTTACTATCCATTATACCACTCCTTGACGTAATAAGTCAGTAAGGTGAATAATACCAATTGCCCGCTCCTCCCCGTCAACCACCGGCAATACTGTAATTGGACGGGGTTTATTTTTCTCCATCACATGCAAAGCCTGAGCCGCCAGCTTATCGGCGGTAATGGTCCGGGGATTTTTCGTCATCAGCTCGGTCACCGGCTTATCCAAAAACTCATGGCCTCTTTCCAGACCGCGCCGGATGTCGCCATCGGTCACCAGACCGGTCAGTTTGCCCTGATCATCCACCACCGAGGTAGCGCCAAGCCCCTTGGCGGTCATCACAAACAAAGCTTCCTTGACTGTTTTATCCAGGGTGACAACCGGGTTATCCTCGTCGCTGTGCATCACCCGCTCGACCGTCAATAACAGCTTGCGTCCCAGTGAACCGCCGGGATGGTACAGAGCAAAATTTTCCCGGGTGAACTTGCGCTCAGCCAATAACACCACCGCCAGGGCATCGCCCATGGCCATCGTTGCCGTCGTGCTGGAAGTGGGCGCCAGCCCCAGCGGGCAAGCCTCCTGCTCAACACTGACATCAAGAAAAATGTCGGCCGTTTTAGCCAAAGTGGATTCCGCCTGACCGCAAAGGGCAATAATTGGCACTCCAATGCGCTTCAGCGTCGGCAGTATGCCGACAATCTCTCCGGTCTCGCCGCTGTTGGATAAAGCCAGCACGACATCCTCGGCGGTTACCATGCCAAGATCGCCATGAATGCCTTCCGCCGGATGAAGAAAAAAAGCCGGCGTACCGGTACTGGCCATCGTAGCGGCAATCTTCCGGCCCACCAAACCGGGTTTGCCCATCCCGGTAACGATCACCCGGCCCTTGCATTCCAGAATCAGTTGAACTGCTGCCGTAAATTGTCCGTTGATCAGCGGAATCAGCCGCTCAATCGCCGCAGCCTCTGTTTTCAACACTTGTCTTGCCTGTTCAATAATCATAAAAGAAAACCTCCTTATTAATTAATCATTAAATCATTGTTTTAACCACAGAGGTCACAGAGGTCACGGAGGGTTAACGAAAGATTTGGTGCGATAATTATCGCACCGGGTTTTACGTTCCCTCTGGGTACTCCGTGTACTCTGTGGTTCGTCCATGTTTTATTTATGCCGTCTGATTACATTGTCGATGGCCAGTACGTCGCGCAGCAGATCCTCGAGCTGGTCGACATACAGCATGTTGGGTCCGTCGCACAGGGCCTCCGGCGGGTTGTCATGGACTTCCATAAACAGGACGTCAACGCCCACCGCCACAGCAGCCCTGGTCAGATAGCTGACAAACTCGCGCTGTCCGGCCGAGCTGGTGCCGGCCCCGCCGGGCAGCTGCACGCTGTGCGTGGCGTCAAATACCACCGGATAGCCAAAAGAACGCATGATCGCCAGGCCGCGCATATCGACCACCAGATTGTTATAACCAAAGCTGGCGCCGCGTTCGGTCAGCAGGATGTTTTCATTACCGGCTTCGCGCATCTTGGTAATGACGTTTTTCATATCGTTTGGCGCTAAAAACTGACCTTTTTTTACATTAACGGCTTTCCCGGTCAGGGCCGCCTGATACACCAGGTCGGTCTGCCGTGACAAAAAAGCCGGGATTTGCAAAATATCCAGCACACCTGCGGCGGCTGAAACCTGGGAAACATCATGAATATCACTGACAACCGGCACGCCAAGCTCCTGTTTGATTTTTTGCAGAATGGCTAAGCCTTCCTCCAGGCCGGGGCCGCGAAATGAAGCGTAAGAAGAGCGGTTGGCCTTATCGAAGGATGCTTTAAAAATATAAGGCATCCCCAGCCGAGTGGCGATATCTTTAATCGCCCGGCCAATCTTCAGGGAACGTTCATAACCTTCTATTACGCAGGGTCCGGCAATCAGCGCCACCGGCTGTCTGCCTCCCACCGTGATAGAGCCGATATTAACGGTATTCATTCGAAAAACCTCCTTAATATTGAATGGAAAAGCGTGGAACGGCTGAACCGCAAAGTACCCGCAGGACACAAACTTTTTGCGCTCCTGCGCCTACTTGACGCCGGTTACCCGCCTTTGCCGCTCAGCAGCTTGTTCACCAGCGCCAGATCCTCGGGCGTATCTACGCCAACCGTCTGAAAGTCTGTTTTGATGACCTTAATTCGATAGCCATGCTCAAGCGCCCGCAGCTGTTCCAGTGATTCTACACTTTCTAAAGGCGTTGGCGCCAGCCGGGCGTACTTAAGCAGAAACTCCCGGCGGTAAGCATAAAGGCCCAGGTGCTTATATACCGGTGCGTCATTCAGCCTTACCCGGGGATACGGAATGAGTGAGCGCGAAAAGTAAAGGGCGTAGCCTTTAAGGTCGGTAATAACTTTTACCACATTGGGATTATGCTGTTCGGCTTCGCTCAGGGGAGTCATCAGCGTTGCCATTGCCAAAGCCTGGTCATCGTCAAAAGCGGCGGCCAGGTCGTCGATCACCTGCGGTTCGATTAATGGTTCATCACCCTGTACATTGATGATAATATCGGCCGCCGGAAAGCTGACAGCCACCTCCGCCAGCCGGTCGGTCCCGGTGGGATGCTCCGGTGAAGTCAGCATTGCCGCCCCGCCAAAAGCCTCTACGGCCCGGTAAACCGCCTGATGGTCGGTCGCCACCAGCACAGTTGACGGACGTTTAGCTTGTTTGGCCCGTTCGTAAACGCGCTGAATCATCGGCTGGCCGGCAATATCCAGCAGCGGCTTGCCCGGCAGCCGGGTAGACGCATAGCGGGCTGGTATAACACAAAGAATATTCATCGAAAAACCTCCTGTAATACCGTAAAAGCCCCGATCAACCCGAAGCGCTCAAATCGCCCCGTTATTTGCGGTCCCTTTGCTTACTTCGGGTACTTTGCGGTTAAACCGGTCGCTTCATGGTATTTTCAATCAATTCCATCAGTTGTTCCTGCCCTTCCAGGAAGCATACTTCAATACCCAGGACATAGAGAGGCAGCGGCCGGTTGGAGTGAATAAATTCAGCCGGAATCTTTACCGCATCTTTTTCGGTGGTAACCAGGGCGCAAGCGCCAATTTCCACCGCTCGCTGCATCATTTCCTGCATCTCGGCCATCTTATAGTCATAATGATCGGGAAAGCGCAGGCTGTCCGCCACCTGAGCCCCGATATCCAAGACCGATTGTTCAAAAGACTGGGGATTGCCAATGGCGGAAAAAACAAAAACCGGCTGGCCGCTGACCGTTTCCAGCGAAATATTATGGCAGCGCAGACCTTTGTGCCATTCGGCGATTTCGATAAAGCGCTGCGGTTTATGGATACTTTCAACAATTAAGGCGTCTTCATTATAGCTGGCGATGGTATCCCGAATGCGGTTCCTGGCTTCCGGCGCCGCCTGATCAACTTTGGTCAGCAGGCAAACGCTGGCCCGGTCAAGGTTCTTCAGTTCTTCCCTGAGCGTACCGCGCGGCAGCAGATAATTGTTGCCAAAAATATTCAGCGCATCAATCAGTACAATATCAATATCCCGGGCCAGCTTCCAGTGTTGATAGCCATCATCCAGAATAACAACATCGGCCCGGAGCTGGCTGACGGCATATTCACCGGTAACCGTCCGGTCCCGTCCGATGACCACCGGTACGCCGGGCACGTTTTTCGCCAGCAGATAGGCTTCATCGCCAGCCTCGGACACCGACATGTATATTTTTTCGCCATCGGAGACCAGGCCCACGTCTTCCTGCCAACTGGCCCGGTAGCCGCGGTTCAGGATGACAACCCGGTAGCCCATCTCCCGGATGACCGCAGCCAGGCGCTGGGCCGTCGGCGTTTTTCCAGTGCCGCCTACCGTAATATTGCCCAGGCTGATGACCCGGCAGCCCAGCTGATGCTGTTTGATCAGGCCATGCCTGTACATGGCCAGCATCAGCGAAACTCCGTAGCCATAAAGCAGCGACAGCAGGTACAGCAACGATAACAGGATATCACTGATAAAACTAGGCTGTGCGCCATGAATCATTGCATACAGATAGGTCTGCACAGCCTCGCGCTTGCGCAGGATATGCTCCAGGCGGGGACCGGATTTGATGTTGTCCAGTTTGACCAGCATATGCTTCAACTGTGCGGCGCTTTTGCTGGCCGCCCCCTTGTTTTCGCCGATAATGTTCAGGGTCTCCCGGGCCATGGCCTGGCGGGCGCCGTCATTGTTCAGCAAAAAGGTGATTTTTTCCGACAGCTCGGCGGCGTTGTTGACGGTAAGACAAGCCGACCGGCCGGAAAAAAGCGCATAGGTATCTTTAAAGTTAAACATGTGCGGCCCGACAATAATCGGTTTGCCGTGAGCGGCCGGCTCCAAAATATTATGTCCGCCCCGCGGCACCAGGCTGCCGCCGACATAAATGATGTCCCCCAGACTATAGATCTTGCCCAATTCACCAATGGTATCTAAAACAATCACGTCATGCTCATGGCTGCAGGCCTGCTGCACCGCTGTCCGCTTTCCGGCGGCTAAACAATAGGTTTCGGCAAGGCTTTGCAGTTCATCAGCCCGTAAAATTTCCCGGGGCGCTAAAACCAGCCGGGCATCGCTGAAGGTCTCCCTGACTTTAACAAACGCCGCCAGCACAGCCTCTTCCTCGCCCTTATGCGTACTGCCGGCGACAAGGACCGGGTAATGATCAGCCAGCCCCATGGAAGCAAGCAGCGCTTGTTTTTCGGCTTGGCTGACATCGGTATAGGTTTGATCAAATTTCGTATTGCCGGTAATGACGACCCGCTGCGGATCAGCCCCCAGCCGGATAATATGATCGGCGTCGATTTTCGACTGCATGCAGAAGGTGACTACAGTGCCGATCATATCTTTTAACACACTGCGCAGATAATGATACCGTTTTACGCTTTTATCACTGATGCGGCCATTGACCATCATCACCGGAATACGGTATTTGCGGGCTGCTTTGAGGAAATTCGGCCATAATTCCGTCTCCACAGGCAAAAAGACCCTGGGCATGATCCGCTTGACCACACTTGAACTAAGCCAGGGCAGATCCAGCGGAAAATAAATGATACTGTCGGCATCTTTCACGATCCTTTTGGCCATAGCATAGCCATTGGAAGTTACCACCGACACCAGAATGGGTGTATCAGGCATTTCCCGGCGGAATTCCTTCACAATCGGACTGGCGGCGACAATTTCGCCTACCGAGGCGGCATGCAGCCAAATGCAGTCCTTGTTCGCCACAGGCGCGAGATCTTCCTCCGGCAAGAAACCGAAACTTTGGCGTACCCGCTCCCAAAAGCCTTCTTCCCGGACTGTCCTGATCAGAAAAACCGGCATCGCCAGTATAACAACCAGAATAACCACCAAGTTATATAAAAAATGCATTGACGATACCTCTTTCTAATTAGTACCTTGCGTCATCATTCATCTTTCTTGCTGTTAAACTGCACCTGATAGAGCTTGCTATAGATACCACCCAGCCTTAACAATTCGGCGTGGGTGCCCCTTTCGGCAATTTTGCCGCCTTCCATCACCAGAATGATGTCGGCCCGTAAAACGGTTGACAAACGATGGGCAATGACAAAAGAAGTCCGGTTAAGCATAAGCTGATCCAGCGCTTCCTGCACCAGTTTTTCACTTTCCGTATCCAAGGCCGAGGTTGCTTCATCCAGGATCAGCACCCGGGGATTTTTTAAAATGGCGCGGGCAATCGCAATGCGCTGCCGCTGGCCGCCGGATAGTTTGGAGCCGCGCTCGCCAATTTGCGTGTCATAGCCGTCAGGCATATCCATAATAAACTTATGGGCGTTAGCGGCCCTGGCAGCCTCAATTACCTCATCATAAGCCGCCATAAGATTTCCATATAAGATATTGTCGTAAACCGTTCCGTTAAAAAGCACCGTTTCCTGAGGCACCATGCCAATCTGTTGGCGCAGCGAATCCAGTTTCACTGTTTTAATGTCAGTGCCGTCAATGCTGATATAGCCGTCCACCGGCTCGTAAAAACGCGGGATAAGGTTGGCAATGGTCGTTTTTCCGGAGCCGCTTGGCCCGACAATGGCTACCATCTGGCCCGGTTTTGCCGTCAGCGAAATATCACTGAGCACCGGTTCGCCCGGTTTATATTCGAAAGTGACATGGTGGAAGGCCACCTCGCCGTTAATCACAGGCAGTTCCACAGCGCCGGGTATATCCTGAATTTCCGGTACGGTATCCAATACGCCGAAAACCCGTTCAGCAGCAGCCATCGCTTTCTGAATATTGCCATAGACCCGGCTCAGGCGTTTAATCGGATTGGACAAATTGACCGTATAGACCAAAAAGGCGATTAACGCTCCCGCCGTCAGGCTGCCGTTAATGACCTCCCAGCCGCCATACCAGATGATCACCGTAACGCCGATTGCCGCCAAAAACTCAATAACGGGCGTTAACGTAGCCATGAGCTGGGCATTTTTCATTTGCGCCCGGAAATTCGAAAAATTTTCCCGCCCAAACCGTTCACTCTCGTATTCTTCACGGACAAAAGATTTTATCACTCTGACCGCCGAAATCGTTTCCTGCAGCACTGAAGTGATATCGGCGGCCCGTTCCTGCATTACTGCGCTGGTTTTCCGCAATTTCCGGCCAAATAAATTGATGGTTACCCCGACCATCGGCAGAGTGATCAGGGTTAACATCGTCAGTTTCCAATGCAGGTAAAACATCATTGCCAGTGACCCCAGCAAAATAGCCGCCTCAGTTACCATCTCAATCACACTTTCGACCAGTGCGCCCTGCAGCGCGGCGACATCATTGGTGATGTAACTCATCATGGTGCCGGTTTTCCTTTTTTCGTAATAAGACAGGGAAAGCCGCTGCATGTGGCGGTAAACTGCCTGCCGGATATCAATGACTACCCGCTGTCCGATATAAGACATCAGATAAGTCTGACCGTAATAGAAGATTCCCCGCAGCAGATAAACCACGACAATAGCGGCGGCAATGGCATTGAGCATCATCATATCTTTTTCGGCCAGCACCTTGTCAATAACTTCCTTAATGACCCACGGCACATATAAGTTAGCGCTGGCGGCGGCAATGATACAGACAATGGCTACCGCCAGGCGCGGCAAGTAAGGTTTAATATAACTGATTAGACGTTTATAAGTGTTCATTGGCGCCTCCTGGCTGGGCAGCTGCAACCTCTAGAATAACTTTAGCAACCCGTTCGACTGCACCCGGTTCACCGAGTTTGCACCGTACTTCCTGCAAATCCTGCTGCAAGCGTCTTTTTTCAGCCGGGTCCAGCAGTATGGCCAGCGCCTCGCGGGCAATGCCCCCGGCGTTGGCGTCGGCCTGCAGCAGCTCCGGAATAATCCGGCGGCCGGCGACAATATTCGGTAAACTGACATGAGGAATTTTCACCAGCAATTTAGCCAGCCAATACGAGGAAGCCGCAACCTTGTAAACAACCACACTGGGCAGGCCCAACAGCGCCGCCTCCAGCGTCACAGTGCCTGAAGCCGCAATGGCGACATCGGCAATGGTCATTAAATCATAGGTCCGTTCATTCGTTATTGTAACATTAAGCTGGGAATTATTTAAAATATCTTGCAGCATTTCCCGGGAAATTGTCGAGGCCAGCGGTAAAAAAAACTGACAACCAGGCACTGCTTCGACAATCTTCTCGCCGGCTGCCAGCATTACCGGCAGCAAACTGCCAATTTCCTGCGTACGGCTGCCCGGCAACAGCAGAACGACCGGACGGGATGGCTCGGCCTGAAAAAAAGCATAGGCCTGCGGCCGGGACATTTCCGGCTTTACAATATCCAACAACGGATGACCGACAAAAGCAACATTGGCGCCGGCTTCCCGGTAAACATCGGCCTCGAACGGAAATATTGCCGCCAGGCGGGTTACCACTTTGGCGACACTTTTCGCCCGGCCCTTCCGCCAGGCCCAGGCGGAAGGACTAATATAGGAAACTACCGGAATGCCCAGCTGTCCGGCTTTTTCGGCCAGGCGCATATTAAAATCGGGATAATCGATAACCACCAGCACGTCAGGTCGTTCCAGCCGCATCACTTCGACAAGGCTGTCGCGGAGCTTAAATAATCTGGGCAAATTTCTTACTACTTCGACAAAGCCAATCACCCCTAAATCGGCGATGTCATGCACAATATCCACTCCGGCTGACCGCATAGCCTGTCCCCCCATACCCAACAGCTTGATGCCTGGCTGGAGTTGTTTTAACGCTGCGGCTACACTGGCTCCGTGTAAATCGCCTGACGCCTCGCCCGCCGAAATCATGACTTTGACCATAATCTTCCTCCATAAACGCCATAATACAATGAAACAATAGTTTGCCTTAAGGATAGATAAAAACGCGAAGACGCTCAGTGACAAACATCCTCCGCGCCCTTCGCGTTCTTGTTATTAATATTTACATAGCAACAATAGTTATTCCACATTCATCCGCAATTTTAATTACTTTATCCCGGTCAACCAAAAGTGTCTTGCCGGCTTCAATCGCCAGAGCTTTGGCCTGCGCTTCACACATTGCCCGAATTGTGTTTACCCCCACGGCCGGTACATCAAACCTGAGATCCTGATCCGGTTTGGCGGCCTTGACCACGGTAGCCCCGCCACAGCTCAGCCGGCCGCCCCGCAAAATACAGGCGTCGGTTCCCTCAATGGCCTCCACCGCCATAACCGCCAGATTTTTCACAACAACGGTTTGACCGATATCAAGACCGCCAATGGCTTTGGCCATGTTAAAGCCAAACTCCATATCAGCCCGCTCCGCGGCCGAAGGCTCACGCTTGGTCAAAATAGCAGGCGCAGGCATAAGCGAACGGATGAAAGCCGTCTGATCGAAAACGCCAATCCCTTCAGACGCCAATTCACGCACCAAGCCAAGCATGATCGTATCATCACGGTTATCAGGCAGCGCGGCAAACATTCTCTGCAGCCGGTCATCGAGCCGGACCGAACCGCTGAACAGCAATTCTTTCGTTACTTTGCCCAACATCGTGACCTGACTGACCCCTTCTTCCTTCAACACGCGAATGACCCGGTCCAGTTCACCAATATTGAGCTGTACGGTTTTATCGGCAACCTGCTGAAGTTCTTCATCCACCTCAGGCACCACGGCCACCGCGATTACGCCAAAGCCCATGCCGCGAGCGGCACGGGCAAATTCTACCGGCAATCTTCCGACGCCGGCCAATAAACCAATTTTTTCCATGAACAGTTCTCCCTCCGGTACCGGCTGCAACAAGCGTCTAATCGCCGGACGCTTTGCGACCCCTGCAAATCCCCCGTTCGGCATTACGCAGGAACCGCAGAAAATGTTCGACCTCTTCACAGGAATCGACTTCCTGCTCAATCATTGCAATGGCCTGAGCAAGGCTTAAGCCTGAGCGATACAACAGCTTATAAGCTTTCTTAATCAGGCTGCGGGATGGCGCGCCAATGCCCGCCCGGGACATGCCGACACTGTTGAGGCCCGATACCTTGGCCGGGTGCCCGTCAACAATGACAAACGGCGGGACGTCCTGAACAATTTTAGTCAAACCGCCAATCATTGCGTTGCGGCCGATCTTTACAAACTGGTGTACACCGGCCAGACCGCCAATCACTACCCGGTCTTCCACCGTAACATGCCCGGCCAAAGTGGCTGCATTGGACATAATCACATGATTGCCAACAACACAATTATGGGCCACATGAGTATAAGCCTGCAGCAGACAGTTGGAGCCAACACGGGTTTCCTCACCTTCACCGGTCGCCCGGTTCACGGTGGCAAATTCTCTTATTTTCGTATTGTCGCCAATAAAAACATAGCTTTTTTCACCGCGGAATTTCAAATCCTGCGGTTCAGAGCCAATCGAAGCACTCGGAAAAATCTCACAATTCTTACCAATACTGGTCCAGCCGTCAATGACCACATGTGCGCCGATTTTTGTTCCGTCATCAATCAGGACATGTTCACCGATAACAGCATAGGGACCAATTTCAACATCTTTGCCGATGCGGGCGCCAGGGTGAACGACCGCTGTTTCATGTATCTTCCGTAAAGCGATCACAACCTTTTCCGGTTTCATCAGCATATCAACTCCTTCTAAACGCGGTAATTTTCATTACCTAACGATCAAACTAGTAGTATAAGTTATCATTTATCCATTACCTAAACCGGTCTACAGGATTTACGTCCTTCGGAAACACTGTCAAGCATGGTTAGACCTGGATCACACCGGCCGGATTCAGTGCAATAACCTTTCCGCAGCTTGAAGCCAGCCTTATGGATCAATATCTGTATATATAGTCCAGCCGGTCAGTCTAATTTTAACAGGTCATTTTTTACCATATTCAGTCATTTTGCCGAAATAACGCAATATTTCTCATTATTACAGGCATTTATAACTATTTTTCAACTTCTTTCAACAAAAAGCCTTTTTATCAGCCCATAGCAAACATTAGCTCACCTTCGGCTACCAATTGGTCGTCAACAAATGCTTCACACCATAGTTTACCCATGCCGCCGCGAATTTTAATCAGTTCGGCTACCATCCGCAATTGATCGCCGGGCACTACCGGTTTACGGAATTTTACCCGGTCAATGCTGGCAAACAGCGCCACTTTGCCCCGGTTCTCCGCCGGATAAAGCGTGGCTACCGCTCCAACCTGAGCCATAGCCTCTAAAATGAGTACGCCCGGCATTACTGGTTGCCCGGGAAAATGTCCTTGAAAAAAAGGTTCGGTAATCGTAACATTCTTTATTCCTACCGCCCGCTTCATTGGTTCCAGTTCAAGAATACGGTCAACCAGTAGCATTGGATACCTGTGTGGAATGATTTTTTGTATTTCAGTCGCCGATAGCATTATCATATTCAACTCCCTCGCAAATTACACATCAACCGTTAACGGTTGCTTGTTGACTAGCTAATATTTTTTGAGCCAGCGCCGTATTTAACGCATGGCCTGATTTGACGGCCACCACATGGCCGCGTAAGCAGCCGGCCAGCGCCAGATCGCCAATGACGTCCAGTATTTTATGCCGTACCAGTTCGTCGGCAAAACGCAGCGGGGTTAATACCGTCTTGTCATCATACACCACCGCATTTTCCAAACTTCCGCCTAAGGCCAAGCCCTGGGCTTTAAGGGCCTCCACTTCATGCATAAAGCCAATGGTTCTGGCTGGTGCAATATCCCGGATAAAAGCGTCCGGATGTATTTCATAATCTCCGAACTGCACGCCCAATAACGGATGCGGGTTAACTGAAGTAAAGCTGATTCTAAATCCATCGTAGGGCAATATTGCAATAAATCTATCTTCATGCCGTACCAGCTGAGCTGTATTGACCCGTATGAACTTCCGCAAAGCAGGTTGAGACGCAAGGCCCGCCTGCCGGATAAGTTCAACAAAGGGCAATGAACTGCCATCTGCGACCGGCGGTTCTACTGAATCAATTGCCACACGACAGTTATCCACCTGCATTGCGGCAAACGCAGCCAGCAAATGCTCTACCGTAAATACCTTGGCCAACCCGGTTTCTAAGGTTGTAGCCCGCATTGCAGCAGTAACATTTCCGGCTGTGGCCGCCACCTGCGGCGCACCGGGCAGATCAACCCGCGCAAAAATAATTCCGGTATCAATGGGAGCGGGATTTAAGGTAATGGTTACATCCCGCCCGGAATGAAGCCCGATGCCGGTATACGTAACCGCCCTGCCGACTGTAGTTTGATGCTGCATGAAAATCCTCCTGACATGATAACCTTTGTCTATTCTACAAAATATTAGCAGTTCCTGCAAGGGGAAATGATAAAAATACTAGGCAATGCGCTTGCCGGCCAGAGTCAGGGCGCTGGTATTCATCTGATACTCGATCAGCTCCTTATACTGCTCGCCAATTGAGGACTGCGGCTTGACAAAGACCTGGGTCGGAACGCCTTCTTCCACAACCCGGCCTTTATTCATCAATACAATCCGGTCAGCCACGTGCAACGCAAAAGACAGCTCATGCGTTACTACCAGCATCGTGCTGGCCCGGTATTTGGCCAGTTCCTCCATGACGACCAGCACTTCCCGGACTAAAATGGGATCAAGTGAAGCCGTCGGTTCATCCCACAGCATGAGCTCCGGCTCAAAAGCCAAAGCTCTGGCGATTCCCACCCGCTGCTGCTGACCGCCTGACATTTCACCAGGCTTATGCTGAAAATGCTTGTCCAGACCGACTTTGATCAGGGCCGCACCGGCCTTAGCCCGGGCAATTTCCCGCGGCATACCGTCCATAACCAGTCCCAGCATAACATTTTCCAGGGCTGTCAGTCGATGAATCAGATTAAACTGTTGAAATACAAAACCGATTTTTTTCCGGACTGCCATTAATTCATCGGCATTTAGTTTGGTAATATCGATATCGCCAAACATAATCCGGCCGCGGTCCGGCTCAACCAGCCGGTTGACCGTACGAATGGTTGTCGATTTCCCGCAGCCGGACGGCCCCATCATAACAACGGTCTCCCCTCGCCCGACCTGCAGATTAAGCCCGTCAACAGCCGCTAAATCGCCAAACTGTTTATGCAGATTCTCAATCCTCAGCATAAAATCACCTCGTTTCCTTTTATTAACCACTGATTACTAACCACCGAGGACACAGAGGACACAGAGGGTTACGGATCACTTTTTTCAAACCTTGATTCCCCCTCCGTTAACTCTGTGTACTCTGTGGTTCGTTTCACTTAAACTTAACTTACGCCTGTTCAACTTACTAACCACCGAGG